>DCKO01000096.1:0-50306 GCA_002320665.1 Micavibrio sp. UBA1672 | reverse complement strand
ACTGTTTCGATACGAGCCGTTAGCAATCGAATCCACAAATCACGCGCCTTCACCTTATCGACCACACTATTATCCTTCGGAGAGCGCAGCGCCCATTCCTCGTCATTTTCAACCGCTTCCATAAAGCGGTTCGGGATAAGAACACCATGATGCAGGTTCAGCGCTTTACGATTTGGGTCACCACCTGTTGGTCTGCGGATTTCCACGAATTCTTCAATTTCAGGATGCCACACAGGCAGATAAATCGCCGCAGAACCACGACGAAGCGAGCCTTGGGAAATCGCCAGTGTCAAAGAATCCATCACACGGATGAACGGTACAATACCGGAAGTCTTGCCGTTACGGCCAACCTTCTCGCCGATCGAGCGCACATTCCCCCAGTATGATCCAATCCCACCACCAAGCGAAGCAAGCCAGACATTCTCGTTCCAAAGAGATACAATATTTTCAAGAGAATCCCCTGTCTCGTTCAAGAAACAGGAAATAGGAAGGCCGCGGCTCGTACCACCATTGGAGAGAACAGGCGTAGAGGGCATAAACCACAAATTGGAAATATAATCATAAATACGCTGCGCATGGTCATTATCATCGGCATAATACATCGCATTACGCGCAAAAATATCCTGATATTGCTCTTCAGGCATTAAATACCTGTCTTTTAACGTCGCTTTACCGAATTCGGTTAAATTTTCGTCTCTTGAGCGATCAATCTGGACACGATGACCTCTCTCCATTTGCGCTACGTCAAACATGAGCTTCTCTCCTAAAAAATAATTGATATTCACTCTAATGAAAAAACTTAAGAGGAATGATTTAATTGGGGCAACCACACAATCTGTTGTGATCAATTGAGATGTAACATACTATATCTCGTATATCGTGCCAAATTGATTTTATTCCTAAAAAGATATTCACGTACCACGAAACGTTTGTTTTTTAACACAAAAAACCACATATCCGCGAGCTTATCCCGATGTGATTTTTTTTCAAAAGTAATTTTATTACACAAAAACACCCCCTACAGACACAATATATAGGACCTGATATGACAAAAAAGTCCCTGTTGTTTTGACCAGTTTCTGCTAGAATCTCATAAAAAAACACGTCAAAACTGCCACAATCGAAACAGGGAATCAGCATGAAACGAAATAGAAAGACCAAAATTCTGGCCACATTAGGTCCGGCCAGCAACAGCGAAGACATGATACGCAAGCTTTTCGAGGCAGGTGTTGATATCTTCCGACTAAATTTCTCTCATGGCTCCCACGAAGATCACAAGCAAGCCCTTGAAACGATTCGCAAAATCGAATCGGAGCAAAAGCACGCCATTGGTATCCTTGCCGACATGCAGGGCCCAAAATTACGAATCGGTAAATTCAAGGATGGCAGCATCAAGCTGGAAAAGGGGCAAAAATTCCGTTTCGATTCTGATCCAGCAGATGGCGATGAAACGCGCGTATGCCTTCCCCACCCCGAAGTTATCTCCACCCTGTCAAAGGGCAGCAGAATTTTACTCGATGACGGCAAGGTTCATTTTGAAATCCAGAAAAAAGGAAAAGGCTATCTCGAGGGCATCATCACAGCCGGCAGCAAGCTCAGCGATAAAAAAGGCTTTAATGTCCCCGGCACGATTTTGCCCATTCCGGCCCTGACTGAAAAGGACAAAACCGACCTGAAAGCCGCACTTAAAATGGGCGTGGACTGGATCGCGCAAAGCTTCGTACAAAAACCCGAAGATGTCATAGAAGCCAAAAAGCTGATCAAGGGGCGCGCCGCCCTCATGGCCAAAATCGAAAAGCCCTCCGCCCTGATTCAACTCGAAGAAATCATCGAGCATGTTGACGGGATCATGCTGGCGCGCGGCGATCTGGGCGTTGAAATCCCGCCCGAAAATGTGCCATCGGTCCAAAAAGACGTGATCAAGATGGTAAGGGAAAAAGGCAAACCCGTCGTGGTCGCCACCCAGATGTTAGAATCCATGATCACAAACCCGCAGCCAACCCGCGCCGAAGCCTCTGATGTCGCCACAGCCGTATATGACGGCACAGATTGCGTGATGCTCTCGGCTGAAACCGCCGCCGGAGATTATCCCGTCCTTGCCGTCGAGATCATGGATCGCATCGCCCGCAAAACAGAGGAAGACGACGACTACCTTGATATGATGGAGGCCTCGCGCCCCGATGCGCTCAACACACCCTCCGATGCCATCACCACAGCCGCCTATTATGTCGCGCAAGATGTCGAAGCCGTGATGATTGTCAATTACACCAATTCCGGCGCAACATCCTTAAGAACCGCGCGGCAAAGACCCGAAGTGCCTATCCTTTGTCTGACCCCGCATTTGGAAGTAGCCCGAAAACTAACCCTGTCCTATGGCGTTCACACCGTGCATGACAAAGCCGACCCCGAAGACTTTACCGGCCCTGCACGGCATGCAGCAAAAATAGCAGTCTCGAACGGTTTCGCCAAAAAAGGCGACCGTTTCATCATGACAGCAGGCCTACCTTTTGGCGTCAAGGGCAGCACCAACATTCTGCGAATTGCAAAAGTCGAGAAAGAATGATTTACGGTAATTTTTGCTCGGGATTAATCTGAACGACATTGGCTGACCCATGCCCTGATGACAACTGCTCGGGTTCCTTCCACTCAAACTCCAAACCCGAACCTGTTATGCTTCTTAAGTCTCTGTCAAAATTCTTCAACGCAAGTTCCGTCACACAATTTTGCTGCACAAGCTGCTGAAGCGCCTCTTCCATTCTGCTGCGCTCTTCACCTGACAAAGATTGCAAATAAGGCTTTGACTTTGTTTGCTGCACGGTCTTCCCGTTTTCTTGAGTTTCAACCTGATAGTCTACAAAAGCCCCCGTAGCCTGTTTGAGAATATTTTCTGTGAAAGCCTGATGCCGCCCTTTAAACGCTTCTTCATTTCGGACTTTGGCAAACGCCACCTGAAATTCAAGCATTTCCATAGGATGGCTTCCATAATGCTCTGTATGATTCAACATCACTTCCGCCAAGCCCCGAAGCTCTAATGATCTAAATCCATTCATAGCAGAGGATTTGGTATCATTGCTACGCCCTGCTTGCGAACCATACTCTTCAAGATAATCCCTGAGAACAAGCAGCGCAATCGACGCTTTGTCGCCTTGGTCTTGCAAATAATCCTTAAACACATCAAAAGCCCATTCATGACCATTTGAAACCAGACTTTCCAGCCCTTCCTGCGCAAAATCAGGATGCTTGACCATGATATCTTTAACAAGATCCAGATGTTTGCGCTCATTACTCTGTGCCAAAACCCCGATACCATCGGCAATAAAATCAGGATTTTTGTTTAGAAAACTATGAAGCTTTGAATGCGGATCAAGAAACGCCTTGCCTAAAATCGATATACCCGATTTCCCACTCTGGACATCGCCCACAAGCTTATCATATTCGCCCTGCAATATATCGGGATCTGCGCCCATTATTCACCTGCTTTTTCCTGTTTGGAACGCAGTATAGTAACGCATGATCGCCTGATGCAAGGAAATTAGCTGCGCGCCCCAAGATCATTAATCAAGGCCTCAATGTCTTTCGGTGTACCCTGTATGATTTTAACCTTTTGATCTTTACCGCGATAAACAATCAAAGGAGTCGCCGTTAATTTCCATGTGGTCATCACCAATAGGTTACGCTCTACACCTTGCGTACTAATCTCTTCCTTGGCTGGCAACAAGCTTGTTTGATCAAGATGACGCCACCATGTTGTCGCCGGATCAGGTGCCGCCAGCAAAAACGCTGCTTGTGATTTGGTTTCTTGTCTCAATCCCACAGGTATCAAGCGGACTTGCACTTTCCCATCTTCAATATAGCTGCGAAGAGATGTTAGCGTGCGGTGACAATGCGGACATTGCGGATCAACAAATGCATATAACACAGGCGTTCCGGCAAAACCCAAAGGTACCCAATTGCTATTTTCCACATCCCAGAAAAGCTGTTCCGATGGGGTTTTAAACTCGTATTGCTGTTTTTTATCTTCGGTGCGCGCAGTCTCATACGGATCATCTGCCGCCAAAGCACTTAGTGTTCCATCACCTTGCGCCTGCAAACGTCGTACCTGATCATGTGTAACAGCATTGCCCTTGGCATCGAATAAAATGCCGGAGACAAAAGCCTGCCGATTGGGCAAAACATAAAAATATTGCTCGCGGCCATTCTTGATCGCAATCCAGCCATCCAGCCCTTGATCACGACCCAAAAAGCGGATTTGCGCTCCTTCATTGGCCAGATTTTGCAAAGGTTCGGGCAATTCGGGAACAGATTCCTGCGTCATATCTTGCGCCAGCGCACTATAGCTCGGCACCATTAATGCCAAAGCGCCAAATGTTAAAAGTACCAAACGTGATAGAGAGTGAGTTGTTTTTCTCATAATCGCAAACCTGCCTTTATATTCTCAAAAACTGTTCCTTAAGTATTCCAAACATAGCCATATCATGGCCCAAGTACAAATTATTATTTTTTCGGTTCGGAAATTAGCACGAGATTGTTACATTCTCCTGCGGAATACTTTGGTGAACACTTTTTATGCCTAATGAAGGAAAACAAGGGTTAGTTTTGCTCCAGCCTTGCATTTCAAGCTCTTTGCTCGCCTCTTTTTTAGATAAAACAAGATCAAGTGGAATTTCCATCTTATCTTCAGAAAAACGCAGCACAACATTCCAGTGTGGACCAGCATCATTATCACCACGATATGTCTCGTGAACAATAAAAAACTCAGGGCTAAATCCTTTACTCGCCTTTAATATTCCAGTTTGCTGAAATGTCAGAGTAAAAATATATGGTGTATATTGATTCATAGTTTCGTAATGCTCCAAATGGCAGACTCGATAATGATCAATTACTTGTTTTTGTTCTTTTGTTAGCTCTAATACAATTACTGCCCCCTGATAACGACCTTCCATTAAGGGTAATCCATCAGCATACGCATATGAGGCAAAAACCACGAACATAATCGCCAATAAATATCTTCTCATATTTTAACTTATAACTTCCATTTCCCACATATAATCATTATTCCCTCAGAAACACAAATCCCTGTGGATATAAGCTCTTTTTTCTGTTATATTGCCTTTACTATAAATTCTCCTCTCGCTTCGTATTCGATTCTCGGATATAGACCATAAAAAACCGAAGCAACCCCACTAAAGTAAAGCGTAAAACTCATGACCACTTCTGATAAAATTCTTATCGCGCCCTCAATCCTCTCTGCTGACTTCTCTATCTTAGGTCAAGAAGTAACAGCCATTGACGAGGCCGGCGCAGATTACATCCATATTGACGTGATGGACGGGCATTTTGTCCCGAACCTCACCTTTGGCGCGCCTGTGGTCAAATCCATTCGTAAATGTAGCAAAAAAGTTTTCGATGTCCATTTGATGATTTCCCCTGTTGATCCGCTGATTGATGATTTCGTCGCGGCTGGCGCAGATATCATCACCGCCCACGTAGAGGCAGGCCCGCATCTCCACCGCACATTGCAACATATCAAATCCAAGGGCGTGAAATGCGGCGTCTCCCTAAATCCGCATACACCAATCGAGTCCATCAAACACGTGATGGATGATGTCGACCTTATTCTTATTATGACTGTTAATCCGGGCTTTGGCGGCCAGAGCTTCATTCCGCTGCTTGATAAAATCGCCGATGCGCGCGAAATGATAGAGGCCACTGGCCGCAATATTGATCTGCAAGTCGATGGTGGGATCAATCCTGAGACAGCCAAACAAGTTATCAAGGCTGGTGCGAATGTTCTGGTCGCCGGAACAGCTGTGTTCAAAGACGGCCCCGAGCACTATGCAAGCCATATCAAATCTTTACGGGGAGACTCGTAAATGTCTGGAAAAGAAAGGTAGGAAATCATGTCTTTTCAATTGCCCTTTTTGAATAAATCTTTTGACCTGCTTGAACACCTCAAGAGCAAAGCCGGAGAGATGACCTATGGCAGCTTCCTTTATGATTGGAGCCTTTCGGAAAACCCGCCAGAGCACCTCGCCACAAAACCCGCCGATCCGTGGAAGGGTGATAGTGCAAAAGGACAAGAATTACTGGAAGCCGCCGATGTCGGCGATGAAGATGAACGCACAGGGCCGCAATGGTATAGTAGCTGGTGGGCACCCGAAGACACAGATGAAATCTGGATGACCCATATGCATAGCTTCCTGTGGCTGCGAGACCTCAGAACACTGGGCGGCCCCGTTGCCCGCGAGCAAGGCCGTCTGATGATCGAAAACTGGGTTCACACCTATAAGAACTGGAACGCCGCAACATGGCGCAACGATTTAACTGGTGAGCGCCTTTCCATGTGGATAGCCCATTATGATTATTTCGTCGCAGGCAATGATGAGGCCTTCATCGAAAGCTTCATGACCTCGATCACAAAACAAGCCAAGCACTTGCATAATGCATTGGGTGATCCTCGCGATATCACCTATTTCAGCGCTATTAAGGGTCTGCTCTACGCTGGTTTGGCACTTGAAAACCATGAACCATGGATTAAACAGGCTTTGTCTTCTTTGGAAAACGCCATTGATAAGCAAATTCTAGCCGATGGCGGCCATGCCTCCCGCTCGCCTGCTGTGCTCCTTGGCATTCTTGAAACACTGGTCGAAATAAGAGCAGCTATGGGCGCTGGCGGGTTAGACGTGCCCGAATTTCTGGAAGATACCATCCAGAATGCCGGCAATGTGATCCGCTTCTTCCGTCACGGCGATCGCCGCTTTGCCCTTTTCCACAGCACACAAGAGGGCAATTCTACGCAAATTGATGAGATCCTCTCTCAGGCAGGCATTCGCGGCAAGGCTCGGTATTCCCTGCCCTATTCCGGTTTCGAGCGCGCATCATTAGGACGCTCTCTTCTGATCATGGATATCGGAAAATCCCCCGATCATGGCTTTGATGCCAAAACCCATGCCTCACCACTAGCCTTTGAATTCTCCCACGGTAAAAACCGCATATTCACCTCTTGCGGTACGCACCCATCAAATAAAAACTGGCAAGAAGCTTTACGCTTCACCAATGGACACAACACAGCCTGCCTCGACCACCGCAATGCCTGCGAGCTAAAACCTGATGGGCATTTTGGCCGCAAAGTCACTGAATATTCCCTGAAACGCGAGGAAACCAAAGAGGCGATCCTCCTCAAAGCCACACATAATGGCTATATGCCCCTTAACGGCATAGTTCACACCCGCAGCATCTATATGGGTGATGAGGGGCATGATTTGCGCGGTGAAGACACATTCACATCCGAGATCACACTAATTCATCCCATCGAAGTCGCCGTAAGATTCCATCTGCACCCAAGCGTCAAAATCTCCCTTATTAATGATAATCAAGAGGCTCTCTTGCGCATTTCCGATGGGTCTGGCTGGAGATTTTCCTTATCCGCAGGTGTACTAGCACTTGAGGACAGCATCTATATGGGCGATAGCATCACACCGAGAAAAACACAGCAATTGGCTATCCATGGCACCATGAATGCAGCAGAATCCCGCATTAAATGGGCCTTAAAACGCGAAGGATAGCCTTTCTATTAAGGTTTTTTCAAAAAAAACTGGCATTTTCTCCCCGTTTTGCAGTAAGAGCTTAACAATAAGAAAATAAGAACACAGTATCTTGGGGACATAATGTCACGCGGAAAAAAACCATCTCTGACCAGCTTTGAAAATTTGCTGCGCAAAATCCGAATTCAGTTTGAGGAACTCGGACAATATAGTGATTTTCTTGATGCCATGCGTGGCGACGGTTTCAAGCATGGAGAAATAAAATCCGAACCCTTTTACTGGGCCTACCACCCTCAAAAGCCGGACAGCCCCGCTGGCATATTATGCCATGAAATCCTGACACAGCCCATTACAAGAGAGAATAAAGCCCTAAAGATGCAAGCTGTTTCTGATCAGGCCATGCAAACAGGCTCATCCATGGATATGGACTCGGTCATCATTAGAAAAATTCTGGATCAACTTGATCTTGAAAACACAGACCCGATTGCCGTTAATATCTCTGGACAATCAGCTCTTTCCAAACGGTTTTTTACTGGAAAAAACCCTGGCTTGGGTGATGTTTTGGGAGATATCAACCCCGAGCTTGTCCTTTTCGAGATTCAGGAACATGATGTCCCCAAGAATGCAAATGCTCGCCATCTTGAAGAATTAACAAAAGCAGGCTTCCGTTTTATCCTTGATGATCACCTGTCAATTCCAGACGGTCAGAGCAAAAAACAAGCAAAAGAAATGCACCAAAGACGACTGGATGTTTTTGGCCCTTATGTCAGCATCATAAAGCTTGATGGTCCTGATGCCGTAACAAAGGGGTATGAAAGCGCCGAATCCATGGATGCCTTACATGAAGAATGCGAGAGATTACTGCGGCTTAATCCAGATTTCCTGATTTTGGCTGAACACGTCCAAAACTTTGAAGAAAGCCTGAAGCTACCACCCTCTATCAATCTTCTACAGGGCAAGTACTTGAGCGAAGATGCTTATAACAAATTTATAGAAGAACAGAGCGGGAACTATTGTCCACAAAAAAATGCCGCCTCTAGCGCTGAACCATTCCCGAAAGGCGAAGAAGGCCCTAATATAGAACCTGCTCGTTAATCTTAGAATAGGTTCGCCTCTTAATCATGGCAAAAGCACAAAAATCATACATTTGCTCTGCTTGCGGCGCGGTATCCCATCGCTGGTCAGGCAAATGCGATTCCTGCGCGGAATGGAACACCATCACCGAAGAAGTCGCAAGCGGCGGCATCCCCAAAGGCATGAGCACCAAAGGCAAAGGCCGCGTCATAGATTTCGAAGATTTGCGCAATGACAAGATCACCGAATATATGCGCTATAAAACAAAGATCGAGGAATTTGACCGCGTCACAGGCGGTGGCATCGTACCGGGCGCAGCCATATTAATCGGCGGCGATCCGGGCATCGGAAAATCCACGCTCCTCTTGCAATCGGTCTGCGCACTTATGAACAACAAGGTAAACTGCGTATACATCTCTGGCGAGGAATCCACCGATCAAATCCGTATGCGCGCAAAACGCTTGGAGCTAGACAAACATCCCGTTAAGCTCGCCGCCGCAACCAATGTCCGTGATATCCTTGAATCCGTGCGCTCCGCCCCAGAAGCCGTGCAGTTGTTGGTCATCGACTCCATCCAGACCATGTATATTGACAATATCGACAGCGCCCCCGGCACAGTCACACAAGTCAGAACTTGCGCGCAGGAAATCATCCGCTTCGCCAAAAGCCGCAACATGGCAGTGATCTTCGTCGGCCACGTCACCAAAGACGGGCAAATTGCAGGCCCCCGAGTCCTCGAACACCTCGTGGATACGGTTTTATATTTCGAAGGCGATCGCAACCACCAATTCCGCATCTTACGAGCCGTGAAAAACCGTTTCGGCCCCACTGATGAAATCGGGGTCTTTGAGATGATCCGCGAAGGGCTTAGCGAAGTAGCAAACCCCTCTGCTCTGTTTCTCGAACAACGAGCAGAAGACGCCGCGGGGAGCGCCGTCCTCGCCGCCCTTGAAGGCACAAGGCCGCTACTGGTCGAAGTCCAAGCCTTGGTCGCGCCCTCATCGCTTGCTTCCCCGCGCCGCGCCGTTCTGGGCTGGGATAGCAACCGCTTGGCCATGATCGTCGCTGTGCTTGAAACCAGATGCGGCATATCGCTCTCTTCCCATGATATTTTCCTGAACATCGCTGGCGGCATCCGCATCCAAGAACCCGCCGCAGATTTAGCCGTCGCCGCCGCATTAATCAGTGCGCTTAGCGATCAGACCCTGCCGGCAGATACGGTTTTCTTAGGAGAAATCGGCCTAGCCGGAGAAATACGACACGTAGCGCAAAGCGATATCCGCATGAAAGAAGCCGCCAAGCTCGGCTTTAAAACTGCCGTCATCCCCAAGGGCGGTAAAAAATCCTCCGGCAAAGCCGCTATAAAAACCTATGAGCTAGGCCATATCCGCGAACTCACCGATTTTTTAGGGATTGCGGGTTAAAATACGATTTTCAACTATTAACAGCACATCATTATAAAAATCCATGGATTACGAAGAATTTAATATCTTTTGCCAAAACCTAAAAGCCACAACATATGCTCAGCAATGGGGAAACTCGCATGTTTGGAAAGTAGGTGGCAAAGTCTTCACCATTGGTGGCTGGGCAGAATCCATGCCTGCATTTACTTTTAAAACCAATGAGTTCATGTACGACATTCTAAAAGATGAACCAGGTTTACGCCCCGCTCCATATATGGCCTCCCGGGGCATGAAATGGATACAACACTATGACTCACCCGGATTAAGCGATGAAAAACTAAAATCTTTTATCGAAGAATCATACTCACTTGTCATTGAAGGACTAACGAAAACCAAGCGCAAAGAATTGGGTATATAGGCCTAACCTTGACCAAAATCATTTTGATTTCCTGAGCAATACCACAAAATACCAATGTGATAAAGATTCGCACTTGCATCTTCGAATTGCGGATGATAGAAACCAGTAACTAATAATCATTATCAATTAGAGATTAGAGAAAACCAATGAAAAAATTTACGCCCCTTCTCGGCCTTGCCGCACTCGCAATCGCATTCCCTGCATACGCAGAAAGCCCTGCCGAAGAACGTGTTGAACATTACCAAGCAACAATCGAAACAACTCAAGCCGCCTTCGAAGCGCTCACAAGTGAAACTGCAAAAATCGCAAAAATCCTAAAAAAGGAAGAAGCTTTGGAATTCACCGAACTGGAAGAAATTCATGAAATTTCCTACACACTAGAAGCCGCGATTGATAAAATCCGCGCAGAAAAAGCCGCCGAAGAAGCTAAAGTTGATGCGCTAGACGAAGCCATTCAAGCCATCCATTTTGCCTCTGAAAAGCAGGAAGAAGCCAAAACTCGTGAATGGTTTGCCAAGCTTGAACCAGCCGCCGCCGAGATCGTAAGCGCATCAACTGAGCCAGCTGCTCTGGCGGATACAACGGCCAAAGCAGAAGAAAAAGAGTTCTACGAAATCGTTATCAAAGATCACAAATTCTCGCCAGAAACCTTGAAAGTTCCAGCAGGCAAGAAAATCAAGCTGATCGTAGATAATCAAGACGCTACGCCCGAGGAATTCGAAAGCCATGATTTTAACCGCGAAAAAATCATTGCAGGCAACACCAAAGCCACTATATTTGTAGGGCCTTTGAAACCCGGCAAATACCATTATTTTGGTGAGTTCAATATGGACAGCGCCAATGGCTATATCATCGCCGAATAGATAAAAGGAGACTTAAAGCCATGTTCCCGACCGCCACAATCGTCTTTCGTGAAATCCTCGAAGTCGCACTTGTACTCGGTATTGTGATGGCCGCCACACGCGGCCTTCCGGGACGCGGGTTTTTAGCCCTCGCCGGTTTGACGCTCGGGGTCATCGGCTCTATCTTTATCGCCTTTTTCACCGATAAAATCTCTGCCGCGATTGACGGTATGGGACAGGAAATCTTCAATGCCTGCATCATGTTTATCGCTGTTGGTTTCCTAAGCTGGACGGTGGTCTGGATGAAAAAACACGGCCGCGAAATGGCGCAAAACCTCAAAGCAGTCGGCAAAGACGTCGTCGAAGGCAAAAGATCACTATATATTATCGTCGGCGTGATTGCTCTGGCAACCTTCCGCGAAGGCGCGGAAATCGTGCTCTTCACCTATGGCATGACCGCTTCGGGTGCTTACACTATGAGTGAGATTATCCTCGGCGGCGTCATCGGCGGCATTGGCGGCGCGATCATAGGCGCGGCTCTTTACTTTGGCCTACTCAAAGCCTTCCAGAGACACCTCTTTACGGTCACAAGCTGGATGCTGATCGTCCTGACCGCTGGCATGGCCGCACAAGGCGCAAACTTCCTAATCGCCGCAGGCGTGCTACCTGATCTCATCCCGCAAGTCTGGGATACCTCAGCCTTTATCCCCGGTCATGGCTTTGTCGGTGAAACCCTCGCCGTTCTAGTAGGCTACACCCCGCGCCCCACAGGCATGGAGCTAGTCTTCTACACAGGTGCCCTCGCCGCCATCGGCTCGGCCTATATGCTAATCGGTCGTAAAAAACCGCAGGTTCAGGCCGTTGCCGCAGAGTGATCAACTTCAGCACAAACAAATAGCTAAGCCTAAATTATTCTTGGCACAATTCGAGATAAAAGATTTAAGGTCATTATAATATTCGCTTATATAGTCGAGAGCTTCCTCTCCATCTCTCTCCCAAATATTGGGATATATTTCCAGCTTCTCCATATCGCTAGGATCATAGTTATTTCTGAAATCATCTTCCGAAATTTCGGATAAACAGGCATTGATTTCCTTGACTTGTTTACTGCTAAAAAGCCGGGCAGGACCATAACCTACATCTATATTGCCTGCCTCTTTGCCGCCAATAGTAATAAAATCCATCGGTGGCTCAGCTTCATCTACAGTTTTATTAAGACAGTAATGAATACCATTCCATGCTTTATCAATTTCTCCTCCAATACCTTCACCTTCTGCAAATTCCAGATCAGATATATCAGCAGGTGCTACGGCTTTCTTACCCAAAAGTTTTGCAAAAAAACCAATTTTATTCTGCCCTCTAACCGCCTCTTCATAAACTTCCAGCTCATCTCGGGCTATTAACCGCCAAATCAACGCCGGTTGCTCTAATATTCTTTCAATATTTGAATCCGAAACACTATAAAATTCCATTACTATTCCCATTTTTCCTCTCCTAAGTAACGGTTATAAACTCCCCAAAAACCCTTCAATACGCTAACCCCATCTCTTAAACCACCCCCTCAAGCCATAGCAGCTGAGTAAATAAACACTAGCAACAAGCCCACGCAATCGCTAATTTATCTTTATGTTCTGCGCATTGTGTAATATGAGCACAACCAACATCGCCGAACATATACGGTATGTTATCTTCTGAATCTATTTGAAAAATAAATTTCATAGAATTCCCGCAATCTGGACAATCAGGATACTCAACACCCTGAACCCAATGAGGCCATCCCAAAAGCTTATCACGGTTTCTGGGATATTCCTGTTCCGACCAAAACTCATACTGAGAATCAGATAAAGTCAAACCAAGCTCTTCTAACTCCTCCCAATTTGGATAATCTGACTGCTCTTCCCATCCGGTAATGCTCTTTTCAGGAAAAGCATCTTTGACTGGTGATACATCAAGAGATAAGACAGATTCTGGCTGATAATTAACAACCCTGACCAAAGTGCTTTTTGAAAAAGGGAAATACGCCTCACACTCTATTTCACATTCCTGATCCCAGTTTGTACAATAAAAAACCTGTAAAAACCCGTCTCCAAAAGGTTTTCCGGCAGACTCGGGAAGATCTTTTGAATTTAATTGCAAAAATAATTGCATAGGCTCATCACAATGAGAACAGCAAGGCCAAGACTCGCCTTTAGCCAAAGCAGGTATTCCTGAAAATTTTGAAGCCATTTCATCTGATTTTTGATCTTCTACCTTTGGAAACCAAACTGTTCGTTTATAAGGCGCTAAAATATCCTTGATATCTTCCCAACTTACTTCTTCCTGAGGTTGCCGCACTTCTTTCTTTTTGAACAAACCAAAAATATTGACCACTTTATAATCCCCTTATCTAACATTGGACAAAAGACAATATCACAAAATTAACCCAAACTCCCCAAAAACGCTTCAATCTGCTCTGGTGTTTCAATGCTCTGGGATTTCACGTCTCGGTCAATGCGGCGTGTTAAGCCACTGAGCACTTTGCCAGCGCCAAGCTCGACCAGATCACTCACACCTTGATCCCGCATCCAAAGCACAGACTCACGCCAGCGCACTTTCCCTGTGATCTGATCAACCAGCAAGGATTTCAAAATAGCAGGATCACTCTCCCCTTGCGCGGTAACATTCGCCACCACAGGAACTGACGGCGCTTTAAATTCGACTGCCGCCAAAGCATCCGCCATAGCCCGAGCCGCTGGCTCCATCAATGCACAATGAAACGGCGCAGAGACTGGCAACATGACGGCCCGTTTCGCCCCTTGCGCCGCTGCTATCTCGACCGCACGCTCCACCGCTTCCTTATGACCGCTCACCACAATCTGCCCATCGGAATTATCATTCGCCGCTTCACAGATTTGCTCACCAGCCGCTTCGGAGGCAATTTTAGCCACAGCCTCCATCTCCATACCTAAAATTGCCGCCATCGCGCCAACACCTACCGGCACAGCCTTTTGCATCTCTGTCCCACGAATTTTTAGCAATCTCGCCGTATCGGCAATGCTTACAACACCTGCCGCCGTCAGCGCCGAATACTCACCCAAGGAATGCCCAGCCACATAAGAACACTGATCCGCCAGAGCAAAACCACCTTGCTTTTCCAACACACGCACCACCGCCATAGAGACAGCCATCAAGGCTGGCTGCGTGTTTGCGGTCAGGTTCAAATCTTCTTCCGGCCCATCGAAAATGATTCGACTCAAATTCTGCGACAAAGCATCATCAACTTCCTGAAACACCTCTTTTGCCTCTGTAAAGCCTTCTGAAAGCGCCTTACCCATACCGATGTATTGAGACCCTTGTCCGGGGAAAACAAAACCACGTGCCATAATTATTATCCTATTGTTTTTACTTAATATTTTATAATTTAAAAAGAGAATTCTTCTCCCCTGTTTTCATAAAGACTCTAGGGTTTTTGTCAATCCCCTATGCCCTGTTGATAATTTTATAAGCCAAAATCACTTTAAATTTGCAACAATATTACAATTTATGGCATTATGTGCTTTCATAATCGAGTTTTGCATGTGGGAAATGACAAGATTTATAAAATATGAGGGAACAGGAATGACACAAATTAATGAACAGGAATTGAGTACTCTGATTGAGGAAACACGTGCGGCATACAACGACTTTGCCGAATTTAATCCTGCCAATTGTGATTTCGCAGGCTTCGCTGCCATGTCAGTGGCCCGCTTCCGCCATGCCCTCAACAATCCTGCATTAACACGCGAAACACTTGAATTGCTGATCCGCGGCGGCATGAATCACAGCCGCACCCAAGACGCCAAGGCCGATGCCTGGTCCAATTTTATGGCGGCTTATGTCTCGGATGTTGTAAACACCAACACCCAAAACTAAAGCCCATCAAGAAATTTCATAAAAAAACCTTGCCTTTTTTCAGGTTTTGAGCAATATTGCGCCAAATTTGAAGAAACCTCGCTGGCATCAAAGAATGTTGGCTAACCCAAGAGGAGTTAATATGCCCTTTTATGAAACCGTGTTTATTGCACGGCAGGATCTGACCGATGGTCAAGTAAAAGCCCTGACCGAGCAATTTTCTAAAATTATCACAGATGGTAAAGGTAAAATCCACAAGACCGAATTTTGGGGTCTTCGGAACTTTGCTTATAAGATCAACAAAGCCCGTAAAGGCCACTATGTCCTGATCGAAACAGATACTGATCCTGCTGCTTTGCATGAAATGGAAAGACAAATGCGCCTGCACGAAGATGTTGTGCGTCACCTAACCATCCGCGAAGAAGCCCTATCCGACGGCCCGTCTGTTATTATGGACAAATCCAGCCGCGATGATGACAACACAAAAGATGAGAAGGAGGCCGCGTAATGAGTGCACCAACAGTAAAACGTCCTTTTTTCCGCCGCAAGAAAACCTGCCCTTTCACAGGCGAGAACGCGCCGACAATTGACTGGAAAGATACACGCACACTAAGCCGTTACATTTCCGAAAGAGGAAAAATCGTACCAAGCCGTATCACAGCCGTTTCCCAAAAGAAACAACGTGAATTGGCCAAGGCGATCAAACGCGCACGCTTTATGGGTTTGCTACCTTATGTACAAACTGAAAGCGATCACGGCGCACCTCAAGGTCGCAGATAATTTTGAAATTGGAGATACATTATGTCTACACAAATTATACTTTTAGAACGTGTCGATAATCTCGGTGAAATGGGCGATCTCGTCAATGTAAAGCCGGGCTATGCACGTAACTACCTTCTGCCACAGAAAAAAGCTTTGCGCGCCAGCAAGGAAAACATTGCTTATTTCGAAGCCCAGAAAAAATCACTGGAAGCTGACAATGAAAAGAAAAAGAAAGAAGCTGAAAAGCTGGCGAAAAAGATAGAAGGCGTAAAAGCACCCCTTATCCGCCAAGCTTCGGAAAGTGGACGTCTTTACGGCTCTGTTAATTCACGTGATATCGCCGCTGCGATCAACGAAAAAGTAAGCGATGTTAAAATTGATCGTGCAATGGTAAATTTAAATGACAATATCAAAACCATTGGTTTGTTTGATATCGAAGTTGCCCTTCACGCCGAAGTCAAAATCAATGTCACAATTAACGTTGCGCGCTCACCTGAAGAAGCCGAAATTCAGGACAAAACAGGTAAAGCCCTGATTGTCGATAACGAAGAAACACCAGCAGAGGCAATCGCCAAGGCAGAAGACGAAGCTAAGGAAGCCTCTGCGGAAGAAAACGAGGACGAAACAAAAGCATAACGCTTTCATCCCCGTTATTCACAATATAAAAATCATTAGAGCTAGCGAAGGACCGATTCCTTTGCTAGCTTTTTTTATGATCTCAATACCGCTTTGTTTTTGCACAAAGCTCTGAGTAATAATAACCCGCGCATAATACCCGCAAAATCAAATGGTAATGATGAAATGGAACAAGCCGTAACTTTCTCACAAATAGAAAACCAGACCTCCAACCAAAATGGATCAGCAAGCCCCCATTACCGTGAAATGCCTCACAACATCGAGGCCGAACAAGGCTTGCTGGGCGCACTTTTAGTCAATAATGGTTCATTCGAAAAAATCGGTGATATCCTGACCGCTGATGATTTTTATCTGCCCGTCCACCAGCGTATTTTCACTGCCATTAATCAATTCATTGAACGCGGACAAAGCGCCTCTCCGGTAACACTAAAGGGATATTTCGAAAAAGATAAAGACTTAAAAGATGTTGGCGGCGCAGCCTATCTAGCAGATCTCGCCGCCAGCGTTATCTCGGTGATTAACGTCAAGGACTACGCCGAAACCATCCATGAATTGGCCCTGCGTCGCGCTCTGGTCGATCTGGGCGAAGATATCGTTAATCAAGCACATGACCTAAAACTTGATGAACACGCAACCAACACTATTGAAATGGCAGAAACCAAGCTTTTCTCTCTGGCCGAAAGCGGCGATGTAGGAAATCAGGGCTTTGTCTCTTTGCGCGATTCCGTGCTGGTCTCCATAGAAATTGCCGAAAAAGCATTCAAAACCAAAGGCGGTGTAACCGGTGTAACAACAGGCCTGCGTGATATGGATAAACAACTCAGCGGCCTGCACCCATCCGATTTACTTATTCTGGCCGGACGCCCTTCTATGGGAAAAACAGCGCTCGCCACAAATATTGCTTATAACGCAGCCCAAAGATACGCAGATACAGGCGGAGCAGAAGGAGGCCGCGTCGGGTTTTACTCTCTTGAAATGTCCGCTGACCAGCTAGCCACGCGTATTCTGGCCGACGTAGCCAATATCTCCGGTCATGCAATTAAGAAAGGCGACATCAAGGAACAGGACTTTCAAGCCTTCGTCCAAGCCAGCCAAAAGCTCGCGCAAGTGCCCCTTTATATTGATGACACACCGTCCCTGACCATCGGCGCCGTCAGAACACGCGCCCGCCGCCTCAAACGCCAGCACGGCCTGGACCTTTTGGTCGTTGACTATTTGCAACTCTTACGCGGAACAGGTTCTCGCCAATCACAGGAAAACAGGGTTCTCGAAGTCTCCGAGATCACACGCGGCCTCAAAGCCATCGCCAAGGAACTCAATATTCCGGTCATCGCCCTCTCACAGCTCTCTCGTACGGTAGAACAGCGCGAAGACAAGCGCCCGCTCCTCTCCGACCTTCGGGAATCAGGCTCGATTGAACAGGATGCTGACGTTGTGATGTTCGTCTACCGCGAGGAATATTACCTCTCCCGAACAGAACCTGAAGTCGGCACAGATAAACACTTACAATGGCAAGAACGCATGGACCGCGCCCATAACGTCGGAGAATGCATCATCGCCAAAGCCCGTCACGGTCCTATCGGCACAGTGCGCATGTTCTTCGACTCCCACGTTACACGCTTTAGTGATCTGGACGAACACCACGCAAGCGCGTATGATTAGCGCATGAGCGCACAATCATCCGGTCATCTTCAAATCAACTTAAAAGCCATTCAAGAGAATTACAGTTATCTGGATTCTTTAAGCGCGCCATCATGTGAAACCGCTGCCGCTATCAAGGCTGATGCTTATGGCACAGGCATAGCGCAAGTTGCCCCTGCCCTTTTTGAAGCAAGCGCACGGCGATTTTTTGTAGCCACTCTGGATGAAGGCATCGCCTTGCGTGAAATTCTGCCCGAGGCAAAAATCTATATCCTGAATGGTTTTGCGCCCGAAGGAGATGAATATAGCGCCAACAACCTAATCCCAGTGCTCAACTCCCTATCCGATATCGCCGGCCACACACATTACGCTAGAGTTAAAGAAAAAAAGCTCCCCGCTGTCATCCATTTTGATACCGCCATGAACAGATTAGGTCTAAATGACGAGGAAACCTTCATCCTTGATCATAATCACGACATGCTAGACCCGCTGGAAATCGACTTTTTCATGAGCCACTTCGCCAGTTCAGATGAGGCAGGAAATCCGTCTATACATAATCAGTTTTTAAAATTCAAGGGGATTTATCACACATTTTTAGATACAAAAACCTCCCTTTGCAATTCCAGTGGCATATTCAGAGACATATCGTATCATTTGGACATAACGCGCCCTGGAATTGCGCTTTACGGCGGAAACCCCACACCAGAAACAGACAACCCCATGTCACCAGCCATAAATTTATCCGTCCCCGCACTACAAATTAAAAATGTGAAAAAAAACGAGACCTGCGGATATGGCGAGACGTATTGTTTCGAAAAAAATACAGCTCTTGCAACAGTCTCTCTTGGCTATGCTGACGGTTTTTTCAGATCACTTGGCAATAAAGGAAAGCTATATTGGAAAAATTATGAACTCCCCATACGCGGACGCGTCTCCATGGATCTGGTCATTTGCGATTTAGAAAATGTACCAGAAAACGACTATCCGAAACCTTATGACATGATTGAGGTTATCGGCAAAAACCAAAGCATCGATGACCTAGCCAGAGACGCAGAAACAATCTCCTATGAAATCCTGACCGCACTAGGCCCAAGATATAAAAGAACTTACATCATCTAAATAATAGTCAAATGAATTTGAAATTAGACAAGGCATGAGAAGAGAAGCGTGTAGAAAATACGCAAGCGACGAATAACGATGACATAATTTCAAATACAGAAGACTATACATCAAGCAAGCGCATTTCTGCCGGTAAACCACTTTCATGTAAAGGTGCATACTGGCTAAAAAACTCAACAGGCAAACGATAATCCCACCACTCCTGCGGTAAGGGAAAAATCGGTACAGACACATTGGCCGAGCCAAACGCCATCGCCTCATCAAGGATTGCCCTGTTCTGGTAGACTTCATCATTATGCTTGTTATAGTCGCGATGCGCAGGATTATGCTCCGCAGACGGATCTTCGGCGAGATAATCAAAAACCGTGCCCATATCCAGCAATGTACCATCAAGCGTTTCCAGCCCGATATCAATCGCCATTGCCGTTGGATGACCACCAGCTCCAGGCGGCGATAACAATCTCGGCTCTTCCAGCCAATGCGGATTATCTTTGACTCGCTGTGTTTTCATCATGCGCTCTTGCGCCTCATATGTCCTGAGGCCGTCATACAATACAAAGCGCAAATTATGCACTTCAAAACAATGCTGAGCCGCCATCACGACCACATCCGCGAGCCCCTTATACAAATGAAGCGGCGCCATTAAACGATAAATACGCTCTCCAAATAATTCATTATTGTCCTGCGCATAAGCCATCTCAATGCGAAAGTGACCCACGCCCGCATATTTATTCATACAGACCAGATCATCAGGGGATAGTATGGTTTTTATTTTTTCTAACATATGGACGAGACTAGAGTTTTATTGCTATGTTTTCCAGTCTCTAAAATAATATGGATAGCTATGTCACAGGCGGACGCAACGAAAAAAGAAAACAGCTCTGTTAACCCAGTGATCCTGTTACTGGATTTTATTGGTGGCATTGGAGCAGCCGTTCTGAATTTTCTGGCCGCCCTCGGGCGCTTGACCGATTTCGCAGTCCGCAGCGTTAAAAACTGCTTCCTGCCCCCCTTCTTTCCCGCACAACTTATGCGCCAGCTTATTGATATAGGCTATTACTCACTGCCTGTTGTCGGCATGACCGCCCTGTTCACAGGTATGGTGCTGGCCTTACAAAGCTATACTGGCATGGCGCGCTTTAACGCCGAAAGCGCAATCGCAGGCGTAGTTGTCCTTTCCGTCACACGAGAGCTAGCCCCCGTTCTGGCCGGCCTTATGGTCGCAGGCCGCGTCGGCGCAGCCATTGCCGCCGAGATTGGCACAATGCGCGTGACCGAACAAATTGACGCGCTTCGAACACTTTCCGTGAACCCGTATAAATACTTGATCGCTCCGCGCGTTCTAGCCGCCACCTTTATGCTGCCGGTGCTCGTCCTAATTGGCGACATTATCGGCGTCTTTGGCGGCTATCTGGTCTCGGTTTACAATCTGGGCTTCAGCCCCAGCCCCTATATGGAGCAAACATGGAAGACTCTGGAAAATATCGATGTAATCTCCGGCCTTGTGAAGGCAGGCGTATTCGGCTTTATCGTCTCGATTATGGGATGCTATCACGGCTTTAATTCAGGGCGCGGCGCTCAAGGCGTTGGCGCAGCCACAACAAACGCCGTTGTTTCAGCATCCATCCTGATTCTGATCTTTAACTATATTATCACGCAGCTCTTTTTCTCATGACCCAAGAAGCCATAAAAAAGGACATACAACCTGAACCCAAAGCCAAAATTGCCTTACGCGGTGTTAGCAAGGCTTTTGGCTCCAATCATGTCCTAAGCGATCTTGATCTTGATGTCCCCGAAGGTAAATCTCTGGTCGTAATTGGCTCATCGGGCACAGGAAAATCCGTGATGCTCAAATGCATTCTTGGCCTCATGGAACCCGATAGCGGCTCGATCCTGATTGACGAACAGGAAACCACCAAACTTCATCACAAACAACGCAGCAAGCTCATGCATAAATTCGGCATGCTGTTTCAGGGCGCCGCACTATTTGATTCTCTTCGCATCTGGGAAAACGTTGCCTTTGGCCTCGTGCAAGGACAAGGCATGAATAAAAAAGAAGCCCGTGAAATTGCCATCGAAAAAATCAAGGCTGTAGGCCTCAAAGAAGAAGTCGCCAATCTCTATCCGGCAGAATTATCCGGTGGTATGCAAAAACGTGTAGGTCTAGCGCGCGCCGTTGCAACCTCACCGGAAGTCATTTTCTTTGATGAGCCCACCACAGGACTAGACCCCATTATGGCCGATGTCATCAATCATTTGATCATCGATAGCGTACAGGGTCTGGGTGCAACCGCACTAACAATTACCCATGATATGGCGAGTGTGCGCAAGATTGCCGATTACGTCGCCATGATCTGGGAGGGAAAAATCGTCTGGAAAGGCCCCGTAGAAACCCTCGATCATTCCGACAATGAGTATGTCGAACAATTTATCCATGGCCGCGCTGACGGCCCGATCACACGGCGAATTGTATAAGAAAATTTCAAAAAATCGATATTTTTTATTTTTTGTGGAAAAGATTCTTGCCACAAAAACCGAATCGGTATAGCTTTAAAAACATAGCAACTGTTGCCGTTTTATTGTTTAAAAACACATAGTTAGGTGTCAAAACCGTAATTAGTGTTAGCGGGATCGGCTGGTCTCGCACAAGCAATAAAATCGAGCAGCACAACTTTCGAAGATGTAACATTTATTAAATGTCCTCGTGATGTTTTTTGAGATGATATTTTTGAAAATTAGCTGCTACTAGCTGCTGTTTTTTGGAATAGAAAGTACTGTATCACTTATTTTTTATTCTTTATAAAAAACAAAAGTTTAGTGGAATTTGTATTACGGCTCAGTGAAAACTTTGTCCGTAAAAGCGGAAAAGGCAGGTATTAACCCGCCCTTTTAGGAAAATTTCCGGTAACAGTTGCTACCTTCTTTATGACCTTAGAATCTCATAAACTGATTTTTGGGTCAATTACTATTTTCGTTTTTTACAGATTTTTTAGAATCATATAAATTTTTTCATCAAATAAGCTGATTTTTTAAAACTCTTTTTTTCATAGACAGAAATAGCACGGTCATTTTTTAGAGCAGCCTCCAAGTCCACACGTAAACACCCTTTCTCTCTCGCCATATCAAAAGCAAAATCCAACAATATTGAGCTATATCCTTTGCCTCTATGCTGCTCATCAATCACAAGATCATCAATAAACAAACGTCTCGGACGTAACAGATCATTCAAGACCCGAAAGCCAACAAGACCTAGGACATCATCCACCTCATCAAAAAGCAAATATTGTACGTACCCGCCTTCATTTGCAAATTTTAAGCGTCTATCATATTCAGGTTTTTCTAAAACGGGATAGGACAAGAAATTATGAAGCTGGCAAATCAGATCATACGCCTTATCTTTCTCTGCCTTTATCTCTGGTTTCCTAATCATAGAACTATGAATAAAATATCCATCCACAGATGAAAAGAGCAAAACCACAATACAGCGAACCTTTCTCCTTGTTTCTTATTCCCTAAAAATGATACCTTGCGAAGCGTAAAAACGCGTAACATAATCGCTCAAAATTAGTCGCTTTTGCTTTATGTCTGGACAAGGCATAAGCGACGTGGCCTAGAAAACTAGGCGAGACGCGAATAACGATGATCCAGACATAAACGAAAAGTGACTAAATGAAATATCTCTGGTACGGATTTTTAGGATTATTCTCACTAGGCTTTATCGGCGCAATTGTGATGATTGGCGGATTTATCTATGTCCTGAATTATTACGGCTCTGACCTACCGGATTACTCACAGCTCCGCAATTACGAACCACCAATTGTCACGCGCCTATATGCGGGTGACGGGAATCTCCTCGCCGAATTTGCACAGGAAAAACGCGTCTTTGTCCCGATCGAATTTATTCCAGAGCGCGTTAAAAATGCCTTCATCGCCGTGGAAGACAAGAATTTCTACGAGCACCAAGGCGTCGATTTAAAAGCCATCGCCAGAGCCGCCCTCATACATGCAAGAAACAAGCTGATGGGCAATAACAGACGCCCGCAAGGGGCATCAACCATCACGCAGCAAGTGGCCAAGAACTTCTTTTTCTCGAACGAAGTCGATTACGAACGTAAACTCAAAGAAGCAATTCTGGCATACCGCATGACCAAAACCATGAGCAAAGATCATATCCTTGAGCTTTATCTGAACCAGATTTACATGGGGAGCGGCGCTTATGGTGTGGCCGCTGCTTCTATGCATTATTTCGACAAGCCGCTAAAGGAACTGGATATCGCCGAAGCCGCCTATCTGGCAGGCCTGCCCAAACAACCCAATAATTATCACCCTGTCAAAAACCATGATAAGGCACTAGAGCGACGCAATCACGTGATCGACCGCATGGAAGAAGAAGGGTATATCACATCTGCCGAGGCCGAAATGGCCCGATTAAAGCCCCTTGAAATGGCTAAAGAACGTGTTGATCAGGACGTCGAAGCCCCCTATTTCGCCGAAGAAGTCCGCCGCGAGCTTAAGGATATTTACGGCGAAGAAGATTTATATCAGGGCGGCCTTGTCGTCAGAACTTCGGTCAATCCAATCTATCAGGACATCGCCCAGCGCGCCCTGCGTGAAGGGCTAATGGACTATGACATGCGTCACGGCTGGCGCGGCGCATTCCAAAAGCTTGAAACCATGGATGATTGGCGCAAACAGCTCAATGACATTAATAAACCACAGGATATGCTTGAGAATTGGAGTCTTGCAACTGTACTGGATGTCACAGATGCAAAAGCCATACTCGGATTTAAAGAAAAAGATCAGGGCATCATCAAACTGGATGACGTGAAATGGGCACGCGAATACCAACAAGAAGGCTATGCACTCGGTCCGCAAATCAATTCTGTCAAACAAGTTTTAAATATCGGTGACGTCATCATGGTCGAAGCCAAACCGGATGAAAATACAGAAAGTGATGAATCCGGACTGGTCTATTATTCGCTAAAACAAATTCCGATCATCGAAGGTGCTTTAATGGCTCTTGATCCGCATACAGGCCGCGTTCTAGCCATGCAAGGCGGATGGAATTACGAATATGGCGGCGATGAATTTAACCGCGCCACGCAAGCCCAGCGCCAACCCGGATCAGCCTTCAAACCTTTTGTCTATCTGGCCGCGCTGGATAAAGGATTCACACCTGCAACGCTTGTGCTAGACGCGCCTTTTGTCCTCGAAGACGAAGTCGCAGGCACATGGAAACCAACCAATTATTCCAATGAGTTTTATGGCCCCACCCCAATCCGTGTCGGCATTGAAAAATCAAGAAACCTGATGACTGTGCGCCTTGCCGATTTTCTTGGTATGGATTTGATTTCCAAATATTCCGATCACTTTGGCATTACCGATAACATGTCCCCTCTACTTGCCAATTCCTTGGGCGCAGCTGAAACAACGCTTTTCCGCCTGACCGCTGCTTATGGCATGCTGGTAAATGGCGGGAAGAAAATCACCCCGACCTTCATAGACCGGATTCAAGACCGTCACGGAAAAACAATCTTCAAACACGATAAGCGCGACTGCCAGCGCTGTGGCGCTATGGTAAAATGGGAGGACCAACCTGTACCCGAAGTACCGGATAACCGCCAGCAAATTGGTGATCCACGCACGACCTATCAGATTGTTTCTATTATGGAAGGCGTAGTCCAACGCGGCACAGGCGTGCGCTTGCGTTCTCTCAACCGCCCGCTCGCTGGAAAAACCGGCACAACGAACAAATCAAATGATGCTTGGTTTATGGGCTTTTCTCCCAATCTGGTTGTAGGTGTTTTCACAGGATTTGATGTGCCACGCTCTTTGGGACGCCGCGAGACAGGATCTTCTGTCGCCCTGCCTATCTTCAAAAAATTCATGGAAGAGGCCCTAGCCAACGAACCACCCACCCCGTTCCGCCGTCCCTCGGGTTTACGCTCGGTGCGCATTAACGCCGATACAGGCGCACGCGCAAGAGCCGGAGATGCACGCGTAATCTGGGAAGATTTCATCATCGGAACCGAACCCAGCGATGATATGTATATTCTGGATGAGGATGGAATATCCCTGATGTCTTCTTATGGTATGAATTACGATTATAATAGCTATACAGGCTCAGGGGATGCTTATAACCCGAATGCGCAATCAACCTATCAAAACCCGCCACCATCAAACTCATCTTCTGTCTCGACCGGAACTGGTGGATTATACTAATTCCTTGTAGACTTCAAATTCACCTGATATCCGTATTGCACATCACCATCCCTATACGGACGTGTAAAGAAAATCTCTTGTCTTTCCTCATCCCATTCGAACGGTTTATGCGTTATCGGATTTTGCAATGTTTGTGGGGCATTATTGATATAGTCCGTCATAGCTTCTTGCGTAACACCATCTGCCAAAGCTCTAACCAATAACTCGGCCATTTTCATTTTCACGTGATATAATTTCAAAGATTCAATGATCTCCTGCCCTTTCAAAACACCTCCCAGAAGTAGGCTATACACCACATTCGCAGTATAAATTCCGGGTTTTTTCATGGGGTATATAAAAAACTGCTCGAAAGGACTCTGATCATCAAGTTCAGGACATAAATCAAGCTTTTGACCAAATGGAAATTGATCATGAGGTATTTCCGCCAGTTCCTTATATTTCATCATACAGGCAAAAAGGTCATTTTTAATTGCATTGGCATTACCAATGCCTGCATCGGTAAAGGGCTCAATCAAACCCCAATCATCGAAAAGCAAAGAAGTCACCCTAAAAAGCATATCTTTACTTTTCAATGCCGCAATCAGTTCATCTTGATAAAACGCAGCTTGTTCTGGCGCGACATATAAGACTTTCTCCAAAGTCCGAAGATGCATCCCGAACACGACCCCCATGACCGCCTTATAGACTAATGTTTCGGGCGTTTGCGCCATAGCGCTGTATAATTTCATAAAACGCAACCACTCCTGCATAGCCTCACCAGCGCGTTCCTCTTCAGCCAAATAAACAATATGCGAGGCCTTGAGCTTTACCAAAGAAACCAAATCATAGAGCTGACCGCCCATAAATTGTGGTGGAACAGCATAAACATCACCCATATCAGGCACACGGTTAAAACGATCCCATAATATTTGATTATCAGCGACATAACCTTGAAGATCATCATAAGAGGCACAATCATCGCGCTCTTCCAAGATCATGTCATAGAAACACTCAACCCTTTTCCAGCCCTCATCATCAATATGAATTTCACTATCCGGCCTCACAGCCACGCTAAACCTTAGATCAGGCACATCATAACGATACGCCTTATTTACACCCGATAAAGATTTAATTTCCTCAAAATATTTGAATTTTTTATAGGCCTGATGCCGACCATATTGAACAAAATCCTCGACATCTTCAGGCGCGTAAATCCCTTGTAAGGCATAATACATATTATTATCCCATATGATGTTATATCCACCATAAAGCGTTTTTTGATACTCGGGATGCAAAGATGGCACCCTGATGATCTGAACCACGCAAAAAATGAAAAATGCTGTAATAATAATATATCCAGTGCGCCCTGACCTCGTAACAAACCATCCCAAAAGCCGCCTTGAATCTTTTTCGTAGGCTGCCTTGATTTTATTCAGCTTGTCCTCTGTCGCAACAAGTCGAAGCTCTGTAACCGCTTCAACACAATTTTTACCGTTCTTTTTGAATATAAAAGCCGCAGACCAGATCAATTGTGCGCATAAAACAATTGTCGTCAGTACGCCGAGACCGAACAAAGTATAGTCCTGCGTCGAAAACAAAATGAAGATCGCCGCCAGATGAAAAGGCAACCACTCAATCAAAGCATAATTTATAAAATCACCGGAACGTGGAGGCTCATCACTGGTTTTTTGCAGATAAACGCCACCTACCAAATAAGAAGGTATCTTGTACAAATGCGCCAAGAAAAAAGCATAAAGCGGTATGACTAAAAACCATGCCGCCGATAGAGATTTTAAATTAGCTTCGATCAAAGTAACTTGAGCGTAAAAATCCACAAATTCTTCACCGAAATTAGGACTTAGACCATCACAGCACTTCTCGATGGCAAAAAATTCTAAAATTACACGGGATATGAGATAGATTAGAACTGCGAAAACCGTATGCCATACAGATTGTGTTTCCCTGATTTTAGCAGCGTAATAATTTTTAAAGGCTTTGTTATTTTCCGTCATATGGAAAATTATATCAAATTGACTATCCGGCAGGCAACCAGTTATTCGCCTGCGCAGCCTCAATATTAGCAACGATTTCACGTAAAGCCTTACCGAGTGAGGCATTCCCCATAAAGGCCTCATGAATATGCGCCGCATCATAAATCACATCACGGTTCTTATAGAGGTGATACAAATCCTCGTAATCTACCTCAATAACGTCGTTTACATTCCCTTCACAACGTTCCAAAATGCCCTGCAAGGCATTTAACATCGCATTTCGCTCGGGGCAAAACACGCTTTCCTTCGAAAAAGCTTCCTGAACGGCCTGACGCACCGCATATAATAAGTTATAAAGGTTCCTGTCCATCTAACTCTGCTCCATGCCCAATTGTTAATCCAACGCCTTTTATAGGCGACATGATTTTCGACAGAACTTTCGTATCCACAGCAAGCGTCGGACGCTTCCCGTAAGATCCATCGATCTGGGCAGAAACATTCCCGAATTCATGTCTTAGCATTCTCGAATTAACAGTCATTTACTCATAAAACCTGCTAAATTTGACAAAATGAATAAATTATTACACATTATGCATAAAATATTTACATAAGCTATACGCCTATCATATTACCTTGTCAAATAATTTACTACAGGTTACTCCTTTTTCCAAAATTTTGCCATTTTTGACCCCAAAAGATGCGAATCATTCTTAACTAATGGCGTGCATTATTGCGAATCATTCTCAACTTTACAAGCGCAAATCTTCTTATTAAACATAGACACATCATAAACAGAAAAGGTTAATGAATTATGTTTAATCTCTCAGATAAAAAAGCTCTTATAACTGGCGCTACAGGCGGGATTGGCGGCGCTATCGCCAAGTCTCTGCACGCACAAGGTGCTACTGTTGCCATTTCAGGACGAAATCAGGAAAAACTTGATGCTCTGGCAAAGGATTTAGGAGACCGCGTTCACGTCCTTCAAGCCGATTTATCTGATGATGAGTCCATAAAAGACCTCATAAAACGCGCAGAAGAAGCGTTGGGCCAAATTGATATTCTGGTGAATAATGCTGGATTAACCCGCGATGGCCTATCCATGCGCATGAGCGGCGCTGACTGGCAAGAAGTTTTGGATGTCAACCTAACAGCACCTTTCAAACTTGCCCAAGCCGTACAGCGCGGCATGATGAAACGCAGAAGCGGCCGCATTATCAATATCTCCTCCGTTGTAGGCGTCACAGGTAATCCGGGCCAAACCAATTACGTCGCCTCCAAGGCTGGTATGATTGGCTGGTCCAAGGCTATGGCCGCCGAAGTCGCCAGTCGCGGCATCACAGTAAACTGCATCGCGCCTGGCTTTATCGCCACCGCCATGACAGATGCCCTGAATGACGATCAAAAATCAAAGATCAACGCCACTATTCCGGCCGGTAAAATGGGCACAAGCGAAGATATCGCCGCCGCCGCCTGTTACCTCGCCAGTGATGAGGCCGCCTACGTCACCGGACAAACCATCCACGTCAATGGCGGCATGGCGATGATTTAGGATGTTTGAAATGAAAATAGAAGAAGTTGAAATTTACTCAGATAAAACAAACCTTGCAGTTATGAAACATCCGAGGAGAAATTACCCCGGATCACTAATTCAAGGTGATAGTTTATACATATTATGCACCGACTTAGATGAAGCCATAGAAGACTTAAAACAAAAAAATTATGATGATGCCTATTATTGCCTAAACGAAATTAGAAATGGGCTTTGGGAAAGACTAAATAATTATATAGAAGTTTTAACTGAGCATGGTATGGATGTGCCATTCAGTAAAAAATAAAGACTTATATGTTAGTCTGCCCATGATCTAAAATCTTCGCCAAATCTCATTTG
Source organism: Micavibrio sp. UBA1672 (assembly GCA_002320665.1). Taxonomy (GTDB): domain Bacteria; phylum Pseudomonadota; class Alphaproteobacteria; order Micavibrionales; family Micavibrionaceae; genus UBA1672. Next base: position 20,917 of record DCKO01000096.1, on the reverse strand, counting down.
ATTACACATTCGAAAAAGTGCATACTAGCCCCGAATAATGGAGGTTATTCTAAAACGCCTTTTCTTAGGTAAACACACTTATTTTCCGGTGCTTATCACCTTTTATAAAACACCCGAATTTGCGCAAGAAGCTTCAAAAGATGTTTTAAGACTTCTGGCCGAGTTGGAAAAAAGTAAAATTTAATTTTGCACACTGGCTAAACCCGATATCACATGCTAGAAAAAACGCATGAAAGAGGTCTTCATTAATGCCCTTGGGGCCTTCCTGCCAAGCAATCCTGTAAAAAATACGGATATTGAAAACTATATTGGAAAAATCAATAATCAAAGATCCCGCAACAAAGCCATAATTCTAAAACGCAATAAGATCAAAAACCGATATTACGCCTTGGATAAAAATGGGAATCCTCAATATTCAAGCGCTGAAATGGCTGCAAATGCTGTAAAGCATGCACTTCAAAAATCTGAAATCAATATGAAAGATATAAGCTATCTGGCCGCTTCTTCAACACTGGGCGATGTCCTTGTACCGGGTCACGCCTCGAATATTCACGGCGCCCTAAAACTTGCACCGATTGAAATCGCAAATTTCCAGAGCGTATGTGCCAGCTCGATCATGGCACTAAAATCAGCATGGCTGCAAGTTGGTTCCAGCGAACATAATTGCGCCGCCGTCACAGGCAGTGAATTCGCCAGCCGCTATTTCCGACCGGGTTTTTACGAGCCTTACCTCACAGAAACAAAACAACAGACACTTCCTTTTGAAGCAGATTTCCTGAGATTTACTTTATCCGACGGTGCAGGCGCAGCATTGCTAGAAAACAAGCCCAATGAACGCCAATTATCCCTAAAAATCAAGTGGATAGATATTCGTTCCTATGCGGATCGTTTTGATGCTTGTATGAGCGCCGGAGAAGCAAATGGCAAACCTTGGGGAAATTTCAACAATCCAATCGAAGCAACACAAAGCGGAGCGCTTTTCCTGAAACAAGATTTCAAAATTTTAAACAATATGATTAAAATCTGGGTTGCACATTATCTTGACCTCATTGACCAGAGAAAAATCGAAATTGATAAAATCGATCACCTCTGTAGCCATTATTCTTCCCACTCCCTGCGCGAAGAAGCCATTACCCTACTGGATAAGGCAGGAGCTTTAATCGATGAGCAAAAATGGTTCACCAATTTATACGAAAAAGGTAATACTGGAACAGCTTCAATCTTTATTATGCTTGAGGAACTTTTTTATAGCGGTAAACTCGAACGCGGACAAAACATATTATGTCACGTTCCCGAAAGCGGACGCTGCGTGAACGGATTAATGATGCTGGAGGTTATTTAATGAAAAGCGAAGACGTAATGCGCGGCCTGATCAAGGTCTGGACAGATTTTGAAACAAAGCTAGATCAGGTGCCGATTATCGACAAGCTCAATCGCGGCAAATTCCGTCTTGAAGATTACAAAACCCTGCTGATCAACCACCGGCAACAAGTCATAGAAGGTGGCCGCTGGATCGCCCGCGCAGCCTCGAGCATTGATGAGCATTACGCAGAGCTGCGCTCACAATTCCTGCAACACTGCATCACCGAGCATAAAGACTATAAAATGCTGGAAAAGAACTATGTGTCTATTGGCGGCAAACTTGAAGACATTCAAAACGCACCCAAGAATACCGGCTCCGAAGCCTTAAACGCCTTTATGTTCCACAAAGCCAGCCAACCCAACCCCTTTGATATGCTGGGTGCCATGTTTATTATCGAAGGGCTGGGTCAAAACAAAGCCGGAGGCTGGGGTCGTGCCATCATGGAACAACTGGATTTAAGCCAAGAACAAGTCAGCTTTTATATCTACCACGCCGAACATGATGACGAACACATGGAAGAGTTTGACGAAGCCCTGAATTCAGGCATATTGGAGATTGAAAACATGGGCGAGCAGATCATTAAAACCGCCAAGATCACAGCGCGCTTGTATCAGCTACAGCTTGAGGAAATAGACAATGTCTGACACCGCCTTTGATATAAGCCAACACGACAAGACCAATCCAAACCCATGGATGGCGCTGGCGCTTGATCAAAGCACATTTGTCGATCAAAGAGCCAAAGAAGCACTTTTGATTAATAATGAATCTTTCTCACGGCGCGTCCTTTTGCCCATCATCAGGCCGCTAGCCAGATTATTCATAGGCATTTTCCGCTTCATCCGGCTTTTTATTCCAGAAAAAATGACATCCTCCAAAGCCCTGCACAACACAATCTGCTGGGGCATGCGCAATTTTGTCAGCAAAGAAGCAAACTATCTGATCTTACGGCATTTCAATATGGGCTCGCAGGTACTTAAATTCCTGAATGATAACCTAGCCGAGGGCTCTCTATCCTCTCACCCGCTTTTGCCTGATAATATTGAAGGCCTACGAGATAATGTCTTCGTACAGCATGACTTGAACATCTATAATTTCGTCATTGAATTAAATGCCTATCTCAAAGATAACAACAAACGTGTCATGCCCATCAACTATGACAAAATCAATTTTGCCGCCATTCAGGATTTCGAGATTGAAGATATGCCCGATAAATGGCACAACTTCCTTGACCTGCAAAGTGCCATTGAACTCTATACTCCACTATTCGCACTTCTCTTGTCCCGAGATGATTTCGAACGCGCTAGCAATTCCTTACAACTTGATGAAACCATCGCTGTTTACGCCGCAACAATGTTCAATAGAGGCGAAATCATGGGGCTTGTGAATAACAAACACCCTATGGTTCCTTTATCAACTATCGAAGCAGGCTTCCGTTTAATGCTTCATGGTATAGATGCAGAAAACCTTTATGGTTTCATCAAATATGTTCGTGATAATAAGGCATCACTACCAAATTAACTCTATTTATTCCACGGCATTTTCTTAAGCAACATAGCCAGACCACACCATCCGGTAAGCCCTGCAAAAAACAAAGCCGCACCCAAAAATCCTGCAATCATAAAACCAAGAGTTAGCCCTGCGAACCCGATAGCCACGAGCATGGCGATAAAACCACCGACAATGATTTGAACCTGCCTGAAAATTGACAGCCCCGAAGCCTTAGCAATAACCGGAAGACCTGCTTCTTTCCATGCCAATATACCGCCATCAAGATTATAAATCTCGTTTTCACCCAACCCCAAAGACTGGACATTCAGACAAGCTGTATTCCCGCGTGCGCCCTTCAGACAATGCATAATTAACGTCCTGTTCGAAGGAATACTCATTTGAGAAAACACATCCTCAAGCTTGCTTAAAGGTAAGGAATTCGCATAAGCAATATGCTCGTCGCCAAATTCATCCGCCTCCCTGACATCAATTAAAACAGCATCCCCTTGCGCCAGCATTTTAGCGGCATTCTGCGCTGATATAGTCTTGATCATCACTATTCTCCTTTGCAAAAATGATCATAAAGCACAGCCATAACATCATGCACAGCATTATGACTGATAGAATAATAAAGGGTTCTGTGCTCTCGCCTGTAACGAACAATATTCTCGTCTTTCAGCTTATTCAGATGCTGGGACATAGATGTTTGCGCAATACCTGTCGCCTCAATCAACTCGGTTACATTTTTCTCACCTTCCACAAGATGGCACAAAATCAGCAAACGATGCGGACTAGCCAGACCTTTGAGGAAGCTGGAAACATGCTCGGCCTTTTTTTGCATTTCTTCCATATAAACACCCTTTACATTTCACTTTTTTATGATATCATATAAATATAAATTGTAAAGGAGAATATTCATGCCAAAAGATTACCAATCCCTGACCAAAGACATCTCGGAATATGCCGGCGAGCTCAAAAAAGCTGTGCCCGACGCCATGAACGGCTTTTACGCCATGTCCAAAGCCGCAACAGCCGACGGCGCACTCGATGAAAAGACCAAAGAGCTTATCGCGCTTGGTATAGGCGTCACACAGAGATGCGATGGATGCATTGGCTTTCACTCAAAAGCCCTCGTCAGACTAGGCGCCACGCGCGAGGAAATTGCAGAAGTCATGGCGATGTGTGTCTATATGGGCGGAGGCCCCGCTCTTATGTATGCAGCCGATGCCTTAAGAGCTTTCGATCAATTTAGCGATGCTTAAGCAATAAAAACTATACTCATTGAAATAGAAGCCCGAAACTATTTAATTTATTGACAATGCACGCATCGGTCAGTAACAAAAATTATGGCGACACGTATTTCGAGAACTGATCGAGTTTCTTTTCATCTGGCTTCCGGTAATGACGGAGATATTGCCGAAGATTACAAAACTCTTCAAACACTATTCCAAAACCACAATATTGCAAAATCCATTGCACTATTTGCAAAGCCTGTAAATGCTACTGACGGCGGTATAGAATGGTACACAGACTATGCCGATCAGCCAGTATCACTTGTCGACTTACCTGAAGACAAGCAAGAACAACTTAAAAAAATCATCATGGATAAAGGCAAGGCCATCTTGCACGTTGCACAGCGCCTGCCACAAGATGAGCCTGACCGTAAGATCATTGAAAATGCCCTGCTATTCCCTGAAGAGCGCAATGTTTTTTCCATGAATGGTCAGCCTGTCATAACGGCTTGGGGCTTCAAAAAAGAAGGCTTAGCACCACTAAATATCACGGATTTTTCACCTCGCTCTGCAATACCGCCACCTGATTTGCTGGAAGAAGAAAAAAAACCAAAAAGAGGTTTATGGTGGCTATGGCTACTGCTTTTACTATTACTCTTACTGGCCGCGCTGTTTTTATGGTTTAAGCCATGCCGCTATATCCCTTTTGCCATTCCTCATGTCTGCCCGATGGAGCTTGCCGAAGTTGATTTCGACTTCCCTGATACGCCGGACGCCAAAGCCGATACAATCATTACATCAGAAATCATAAAAATTACAGACATACCGGATAATACACCAGTATCCATGACGGGCTTCAAAGACCCTCAATACCGGATTTGCACTGATGGCTCTTCACCGAAAAACTGTGATAATTCTGTGCGCAAAGATTGGAGAGCCGAGCCAGATACCATAAATAATGGCGAATATATCCAGACCCGTTTGCAATCTTCAGCCAAAGAAGAAGAAACTCACCGCGCCTATTTAACAATCGGCAAATCCACAGATCAATGGGATGTTACAACCGAAAAACTCTTACATGGTATTTGCGGGGAGGCACACGAACAAGCCTATGAAGTTCAAGAGGATCTGGAAGCGGCCGGACTTTGCACTTCCGATGAACCTGCCTCATCTGTCTTTGAAACAGAAAATGGATGGACATGGACCTGCCCGCCAACCTCGGAAAACGGGGATAAAGCAAGTTGCGACGCCAGCCAAAAAGAAATAAAACACGGGGAATGCGGCAACGCGCACGAACAAAGTTATGAAATTATTGACGAGATAAACAAATCTCAGCTCTGCGCCTCGGAAGAACCTGCAACCGATATTCTTGACACAGGAACAAACTGGGCTTGGACCTGCCCACCAACTTCTAAGAAAAATGGTAAAATTGCCGAATGTCTGGCCAATAAAAAACAAATCAAAAATGGTGAATGCGGCAATGCTCATAATAGCTTCTTTGAAACAGAAGAAGAGCTTAAAAAAGCAGAGCTATGCACTCAGAACAAAGACGCCGAACAATTTACAGCAAACGAAAAAAACTGGACATGGAGTTGCCCTTCCCCGTCTGAAAATGGTCAGGCAACACAATGCATGGCGCAGTTGAAAGAAAAGCCACCAGAACCGGAAGAGCCAAAAGAAAATACATCCGAATTTGACCGCCGCGTTAAAAATGCCGGAGGCAAGCGCGGAGAAGTTCAAGTAACCCTTTTATGGAATAACATCAACGATCTGGATGTCCATGTCTATTGCCCGAACAAAACCCATATCTGGTATAAAGGCAAACAAGGCTGCCGCGGGGTGCTTGATATTGATGCTAATGCCATGCCCGGACTATTCCAGCGCTATATCCCGCCGACAAACACGCCTGTTGAAAATGTAACTTGGGTCAATGGTGCGCCAAACGGCACATATCAAGTCTACGTCAAGCATTACCAGCATCGCGGCGGCAGTGAACCAACACCCTATCAGGTTCTTGTACGTGTCAAGGACAAGGAAAAAGTTTACAAAGGCACAGTAAAACCCGGTCAATCAAAATTCATCGCAAGCTTTAACGTACCATAGAGAAAAACGGACAGGAAAAAGAACTAAGTGACTTTTTGGTTGATATACGCTAAAACACGAAACTGTACTTATTAAAGAAGACGTATAAATGGTTGGAGTAAAACTAAGATCAGGAAAGCTCTCGGACTATGTTGCCACCGGCGCCGAAGGTGCTCCAGCCTATGCTGCAGCAGATCAGTTACGCGTCGCCATACGCAAGCATATAGGGCAAGAATCTGCTGATTTTTTTGCAATCGCCAAACCCAATGACACCGGAGATAGTATTGAATGGTATGCCCCTAATCGTGGTACCGTCATCCCTTGGTCAACGGCAACCCCCGAAGAAAAAACAGAAGCCAAAGAAAAACTGGTCGAAGCCCAAAGCAAAATTCTGGAGCATAGCGCCACCTTGCTCAAAAGTGAAAATCCCGAGCAGCAGCTTTTTGGCAAGTTACTGGAAAAATCCGTCCGCATTCCTGATGACACACATGTCTATATCGTCAATGGCAAACCTGTGGTCACTTTTTGGGGTTTTGATAAACCCAATGCGCCATCTGGCGTGGATACAATCAAAACCCTTGTTACAGTTCCTAACCTTGCCTCCCAGAATGCAGGAGAAGAAATCATCCCACCCCCGCCAGAAGAAAAAAAGCGATCTTTCTGGACGTGGCTACTCCCGTTACTGCTGCTGCTTTTGCTGTTATTGGTTCTGCTCTATGCTTGCACAAAAGAAGAACCACAAAGCGTACTACCCGCACCCACACCGCAGCATAATAATTCTGCGCTCAATGATGATACAAAAACCGTTTTGGATGAAGATAAAGATGAGCAGGCAATTATTGATGATGAACGCGATATAAATGATGTTGATCGCATAAACCGCATTAATCACCATAACTCGGATGTCAATTACACAGGGGATTATGATGTAAACAGATCACGTGATGTTGACGTTGATAGCACATATGATAATACGCTGGATCAAGATACTGACGTAACGCAGGACACTGAACTACTTGAAGATACAGACAGCACGCTTGATGCCAATGGGATTGAAGGACTTGATGGGATTGACGAAGACGCTGGTGAAGTCGAGCAAGAACTTATGGATGATGAAGGCATTCCGGTTGATAGCGATCTCTTGGAAGAAGATGTACCCTTACCAGAAAACCTTGACGCTCTTGGAGAAGACGGACAGCCAATCCCGCCCGAAGCCATGGGCGAAGAAATGCCAGCAGAAGATGCTATGGGTGAAAACACCCCTATGGATAGCCCCGTAAATGATCCATCACTTCAAAATCCTGCGATGGATGAAAATGCTATGCCGCCATCCCCACAACAAAGCCAACAGCAACAAAGAAATAATGCGCGGCCTCAACCCCTTACAATCCCGCCCGAAGCCATGCGAAATGGTTCGACCGAGTTTATGGACGGGCAGTGGTCATCCCATGCCGGATTAATCGACAGTGAAACAGGCAAGCCTGTTAAGGTTGAATATGATATCAAAGACGGCGAAGGTCAGGCCCGTATCAAACGCCCTGACGGATCAGTCTGTAGCGGCAATGTCGGCACCAAAATGGAAGGCGGCCAGCTTGTAATTGCCGGAGAAAATTCCATACGTTGCCCCGATGGCGTGACCTATGATACCTCTAAAGTAGTGTGCACCAATGACGATAATGGTGGCACGAGCTGTAAGGGCATGAATAATAGCGGCGGTGATTATCCAGTCAGACTCCGCAAATCGCAATAAAGTAAAGGGTAAGATGAATGCTTGCGAATTTGGTAAATTTTGAAGAAAAAACAACCCTGATCATGCAAACCGGCATCCAGTTTATGGATTTCGGTGTAGCCATGCAGCCCCGTAAAGAACCTTTCGGACAATTTGTTCTCTCCGAAAGCAATCGCAGCCTGACACGCCTGATCTATAACGAAGCACAAGACACCTACAGCTACCCATCCTCTGATGGCGCGCGCGTTACACCACGCTATGAAGTCTCTATGGAAGACACCATAAAATTGCTGGATGGAATCTGGCTGCCTATTCCGTTTTTCAGATCAAAATCCGCCAATAGTTTCTACGAAGGGCCAACCACGTGGTCCAGAGCGCGCATTGTCTCCGTACCGGAAAATGCTGATATAGAACAAACCACACACCGTCTGACTTTAGCTTTTGACACGAATGTTTTTGATAATATCGAAGATATGCAATATCTCGCCCCGACCCTTTCCGATGTCGAGAGCGGAGAATCCTTTGGCCTTGCTGGTCCATCAAGCCAGATTGAATGGTTCGTCGAACAAGTCTGGGTCGATGCATGGCTTAAGGAAATTTTCAAAGAAAATGCAGGGGATCGTCTAGGATTATTACCCGAAGACATTGACGAACAATTAGAAACTTTCACACATCACGGTCATTATCTGAATGCGCTGTCTTTGCTCGAAGAAAAATTCAAAGTGCCGGAAATAAAAATCCTGAGCAATGTTAGCTCTGCTAAAAATGCCAGTTCCAGACAAATGAAACCCATTGAGGTTGACTTGGTTCTTGATATCGGAAATTCCCGCACATGCGGTATATTGATTGAAAACCACCCGCAAGGCTCTGATAATCTTATGAACAGATACGAGCTTGTCTTGCGTGATCTTTCACGCCCCGAGCAATGCTATACCGAACCATTTGAAAGCCGCCTTGAGTTTTCACAAGCAATTTTAGGCAAGGAACATCTGGCCTGTGAAGCCGGACGCGGTAATGCCTTTACATGGCCAACCATTGCCCGCGTTGGCCCGGAAGCCACACGTCTTGCTTCGCAGCGCCGCGGTACAGAAGGCTCAACTGGCGTTTCCAGCCCCAAGCGCTATTTATGGGATGAAGAACGCTTCGAGCCCGGCTGGCGCTTTAACATCGCCTATGACAAATCGGATATTGAACCGCGCGCCACTGCTGCACCATTTTCCAATCTGGTCAATGAAATCGGTGAACCTCTTTTCCGCCTGCCGGAAGATGAACAGCTCCCAGTTTTTGTGCCGCATTATTCTCGCAGTTCCCTGATGACCTTTATGCTCTCCGAGATATTGGTACAAGCTCTGATACAGATCAACAGCCCTGCACAGCGCTTATGCCAAAGCCACTCCAATCAGCCGCGCCGCTTAAATTCAATCACACTAACCGTGCCACCTTCTATGCCAAAACCGGAACGCGTTATCTTTGAGCGCTGTATGAAAGATGCCGTTGCGCTAGTCTGGAAAGCTCTTGGCTGGCATCCTGAGGATGAGCCAGTCGATGGTGAAGGCGCAGATCTAGCCGCCCCCGCATTCCCGACAATTTCAGCAGAATGGGATGAAGCCACATGTGGCCAAGTCGTCTATCTGTTCAGCGAAGCCCATAATAATTTCGGCGGTCGTCTTGGTGAGTTTTTCGAAGTCATGCGCCGCCCGCGCAATGACCGCCCAAAAGATGAACGAAAGCTAACCATCGCCTCGATTGATATTGGTGGCGGCACAACTGATCTGGTTATTACGGACTACGAACTAGACTCAGGCACAGATGTAAATGCCTATGTTAAACCAGTCCAGCGTTTCCGCGATGGTTTCAAAGTCTCTGGTGATGATATCGTGCTGGAAGTCGTTCGCACCATGATCGTGCCACCTTTACGCGTGGCTTTGCGCGAAGAAGGCATTGAAGACCCTGAACCACTCTTATCAGCCCTCATCGGCTCCGAGCCTGGTTCAGTACAACAAAAAGCCCACCGACAGCGCATAGCCCTACAAGTGCTTTATCCTCTGGCTTTACGGATATTGAAAGCCTACGAGGCCTATGAACCAAGCAATTCAAACCAGACAAACGTCCTGACAATCGGCGAATTACTAAGCGATGCCCCTTCTGAAGAAGTCATCCGTTACTTTGCAAAAAAAGTCGGCGAAACTTCTGGCAAGAACGAAATGGCCTTTGACCTGCTATCCGTTTCTATTCCCGTTGATCTGGATAAGCTTCATGCCCTGTTCATGAATGACCGGATGGAGATTTGCAAAACAATTCGCTCCCTGTGCGAGATAATTTATCTCTATCACCCCGATGTCGTAATGTTAACCGGAAGACCATCACGCCTGCCCGGTATCAAGCATCTCGTCAGAGCCTTAATGCCCGCGCCGCCTGACCGGATTATCCCGATGCAAGATTATCGCTGCGGTACGTGGTACCCTTTCCACAAACAAGGGCGCATTGATGATCCAAAAACCACCGCAGCTGTTGGCGCTATGCTATGCATTCTTGGGCAAGGCCGCATTAGCCGCTTTTTCTTCCGCGCTAATGAACTAAAATCTTATTCAACAGTGCGCTATATCGGCATGATGGATAAGAACAACACCATCAAATCCAGCGACGTTTTTTACTCTGATGTCGATCTGGATAATGAGGATTACGAACTACCCGAAGAAATAACCTTTGATGTACGCGGTAAGATTATTCTCGGCTTCCGCCAACTCAAGGCCGAGCGCTGGGTCGCCAGCCCACTATACGAAATTGATATCGACCAGAAAGCCTTGCAAAAACTCTACGGCTCTAGCGCAGTCTCATCACCCGTCTTGAAAGTACGCCTGAAAAAAGTGCCACGCTCACCAGAGCAAAAATTTGCTATAGCCTCGGTGGAATCAGAGGAAATTTCAGGGATCGGCCCTAAATCCGTAACCATAAAACTGAACACGCTAAACCAGTTTGGTCTGTCAGGTGACAGCTATTGGCTGGATACTGGCAGCATCATCGCGTAAGGAAAGAATTATGACGAATAACCCGGAAATTCTTGTAAATCGTTGCCAAAGCTTGCACACCGGATCAGGTGAAGCCATTGAATGGATTGAAGATGCACGCAAAAAATCTGAAAGGCTCGACCGTGAAGCCGACGAACTTGTCCGCGGTTTCAGACGCCTTAGAAACCAGACAAACCGCCTTGGAAAAGCTGCCGCACGACCTATGTCAGTAGGGTTTTTTGGACTGTCACAAGCTGGTAAATCCTATCTGATCTCCTCACTTGCCGCAAATTCTGCCGGAGAGCTAGAAACAGAAATGGATGGCAAACGCCTGAATTTCATCAGCCATATCAACCCGCCTGGCGGTGGGAAAGAAGCCACAGGTCTGGTTACCCGCTTCACCAGAAAACCATGCGAAACACCGAATAATTTCCCTGTGAAACTCACACTTTTTTCCGAAATTGATATCATCAAAATTCTGGGTAATAGCTTTTTCAATGATTTCGACACGCAAAAAGTCACGTTTAATTTCGATCCAGCCTATATTCGCAAATTACTAGACGAACTGGAATCTCTATGCGGCAACAACCAGACTGGCGGTATTACAGCCGATGATGTTGTTGATTTGATGGATTATTTCCTTGATCGCTTTGGCAAATCCATGGAGCCCCTCGTCACAGATTACTGGCCAACAGCGATTAATATCGCGCCGCGCCTGCCAACCCATGCACGTGCAAAGCTGTTTTCCGTGCTCTGGGGTGAAATTGACCTGATGACAGATGTGTTTACGCGCCTTTGTCATGCCCTTGAATCCATTCGCTACGCACCCATCGTTTGCGCCTCTGTTGATGCTCTGGTCAAAGCTACTGCCGAAGGCGGATATAGCCAGACTGACAGTATTATGAATGTCGATATCCTTGAGCGCCTTGGCAAAGATGACGGTGATAAAGTGCAACTTATTCCCTTTGATGAAAACGGCCAACAAGCAGGCGAGGCCAGCTTGCCGCGCTCTATGCTCGCCGCATTAACCTCGGAGATGATTTTCTCTCTGGCGGATGAACCAAAAGCCAACACAATAAACAAAGTCGACCTTCTAGACTTTCCAGGCTACCGAGGCAGGCTGGATGTCGGCAGCGTCGAAGAAATTGCCAAGGTTGTTGAAAACGAAAATGCCAACCCCGTAGCGGAGCTATTCCTGCGCGGTAAGGTCGCCTATTTATTCGAGCAATATACCGAAAATCAGGAAATGAATATTCTGGTTTTATGTACGCCTTGTAATGAACAAATCAACGTGACATCCCTCGGACCTGTTTTGCAAGACTGGATTCACTCCACCCAAGGAGAAACCGCCGAGATCAGAAGCGCCAGAGATGCAGGTCTGATCTGGTGTATCACAAAATTCGATTATAAATTATCACCAAAACCGGGTGAAACCCTCGATAACATCAAGATGGAATGGGCCGGCATGCTCAAAGCCGCCTTACTTGAACGCTTCGGCAAATATGAGTGGCTACAGGAATGGGCACCGAACCAATGCTTCAATAATCTGTTTTTAGTCCGCAAACCCCGCATGGCCCCTGCCGTGATCGAAACAGGTGAAACCGAAACAGGCATAAAGTCCGATCAGGAACAGCGCCTATCTGATATGCGAAAGGTATTTGCAGAAGAAGAGAGTATTAAAAAGCATTTTCGTGACCCCGCTGCATCATGGGACGCCATGATGGCCCTGAATGATGGCGGCATGCAGCATTTATCGGATTACCTTGAAAAAGTAGCGCATTTGCAAATCAAGCTAGACCGTATTAATGAACAGATTGAAAGACTTGCCGCACCAGTGATCGAACATAATCTGGGCTCTTACTATCAAGATGGCGGTCAAGCCGAGATCGAAAACAAGAAAAAAATAGCCAAAGCCACTTTAAAAACCCTGATGAAAACCCCAGACCGTCTGGGCGAGCTTTTAAACACATTCCAGCCCACTTCCGAACATTTGCGCGCCATGTATCTCAAGGCAGAATCAGAAAGCGAAAATGAAGAAGGCGAAGAGGAACAAACATCCGTTTTCTCCGGCAGCAGCCTGATCGACTTACCCGTTGAATCAGACGAACAGGATAGCGCACCAAAAGCCGATAGAGCATCGGATTTTGCCCGCGCCGCCATGAGTGGCTGGATATCACAACTTCGCCGCCTGACACAGGATCCGGGCTTAAGGCAATATATCGGCATTGACGAAGAAACCTTGCAAAGCATTATTGATGAACTAATCTCTGGTGCCTATATGTATAAACTTGAAGAGCGCCTGATTGAAGTCCTGCAAGACGGAGAGCTACAGACTTCGGCAACACGGATTGACATCGCAGATCGTCAGGTTCTGGTGACCAAGCGGATCTTCGGATGCTTTCTGGAAATGCTTGGTCAGGACCTTTTACCCGAAGATGAAAAAACCAAGGCTGATCCGGGAACTGGCAATAAAGGCGCGGTATTCACACCACCACCATCTATTCCTGTTAGCACCCTACCTGATCTGCCTGCGAAACCGATCGCGTTTTCAGCCATCGCTATTCTTGACTGGCTAAAGGCTTTCGAAACCATGGTCATTAATAATGCAGGCCAAACAGCAGGCCGCGAGATTTCAATTGAACAAAATGAACAACTCGGCATTATCCTGAACCGCTTTAGAAAAACACAAGCCGCGCCGGAAAAACTGGCAAGCAATCAATAAAAAGGATTAGAACTCTATGGCCGTCAAAGTAACTTTAACACAGGATAAAGATAAAGGTCCGGGTTATGGGCGTTTGACTGTCTCGGGATTAAATCAGGTTGAGTCTGTAACTCTCAGATTCGAAAGCAACCAGATCAATCAAGAACATTTACAACTTAACGGACAATGGGGCGCATCGCCTGCCGTACATGATTGTATTTTGCTGGAGCGCAATGAAGATAATATTGTCATCGGACTTGAGCCCAATACAATTGATGCGCTCTTGAAAAATACCCGCGCCACATACAGAGTGATCATAAATGCTGATGGGACTGAAAAAATAAGCCCTCTTAGAATTCCAAATAACTTTTTGGGATCAGGCGCTATTCAGAAAAGCAAACCCGTTGAGGCTGAACCCGATCCTGTTTTCACAGCCCCACCCGTTTTAAACGATCCTCCTGTGCCACCACTTCCAGAACCCGATGATACAGCCGAGACAACAGATATTGATTTAAGCACAGATAATGAAAAGCCAAAAAAATCAGGAAAATCCGGCCTAACCCTCATCATAATTTTGCTTCTTGCCGCTATAGGTCTTGGCGCTAGCTGGTATCTATGCCTTATCCCCGGATTACCACCCGGCCCATCCTGTCAGACTACGATAGAAAAAGACGAAATTGTAGAAGAGCAAGTGACCGAAGAAAGCACAAAAAAAACAGCCGAAGCCGAAGAAGAACCGGAAGCCCCGAAAAGTCTTTTCGAACAAGCCATTGCCCTACAAAAACAAGGCAGTTTGGTCGAAGCCAAAGTCAAATTCCAGAAAGCAGCAACCGAAGAAAAACATATTGATGCCATGAAAAAACTAGCTGAAATGTATGATCCGGCCTTTTGGAACGAAGAAAAAAGCCCTATCCCTGCACCGAATTGGGAGACGGCCAATTGGTGGTGGGAAATGGCTGCCGAAAACGGTGATATAGATGCCAAAAGACAATCCGGATACAATATGGCCAAATATAGTGACTATAATACGGAAAAAAGCAAAGGCCTTGCTATTTTGAATGACCTTGCCGATCAAGATGATGCAAAAGCCACAGAATTGCTAAAAGAAATCAATGGAGAATAATGAAATGCCCTTAAAAGCATTCTACAGAGTATTTTTTGCAATCCTTTTCATCGCATTACCTTCTTTTGCCGCACTGGCATCGGACAAACCTTTGCTGATGGAAGGTAAAACATCCCTTTACCAAAGAGTTCTGACCACACCACATGCAGAATTAGTCCCAAAAATCGGACAAACAGGCGGCAAACAAATTGCAACCTTTTCTGTCTATTACATCTATGACAGACAAGAACAAGGCAACATTTCATGGGTAAAAGTTGGAACAAGCACAAATGGTAATATAGCCGGATGGATCAAGGAAGAATTAACCGTACCTTGGAAACAACAAATTGTTCTGGCCTTTTCAAATTCCGCTGGGCGGGAACGTAATTTATTATTCTCCACGAAAAAATTCCTGAGTGATGTCTGGAATCATGAAACCCCCGAGAGCATTGTCGCTCCTTTACGCAAAAAAACACTGGAAAACAAACGCCCCGAAGGCATAGTTTCAATTGAGCCTGAAAACTATGTCAATTTCCAAGACCCTGATAATTTCTATCTTCTGCCAATTCTGGGATACGAAGAACACTTGGCGGGAAATATTCCGGTAAACCTCCTTGAGATCGCCTCTGTAACGGAAAAGTCCCAAGACGATGAAGATGCGAACGTCAATGCACAAAGCCAAGAGCCAAAGCCACGCCAAATCAAGGCCTTTAATGCCGCAGTAGTCTTTGTCATTGATACTACAATTTCAATGGGACCTTATATTGAAAAAACGCAAGAAGCCGTAAAGAATATTTACGATAAAATCGGTGAAAATGAACTGGCCGACCAGATTAAATTCGGTCTGGTCGCATACCGCTCCAGCACAGATGAAGTCCCCGAATTAGAATATAGATCAAAGCTTTATGTTGATCCTAATGAAGTTGAATCAGGAGAAGACTTCTTGCAAAAAGTCAAAGACTTGAAACCCGCCAGCGTCTCCACACCTAGCTTCAATGAAGACGCTTATTCCGGCATCATGACGGCCCTGAACGAGATCGAATGGAAAGAATTCGGAGGACGTTATATTGTGCTCGTCAGTGACGCTGGTGCGATAGAAGGTGACGACCCGCTTTCCGGTACAAAGCTTGGCTCGGATAATATCAGACAAGAAGCAAAAGAACGAGGCATTGCCCTGTTCACCATGCATCTTAAAACAGAGGCCGGAAAGAAAAACCACAACAGCACTGAAATGCAATACCAAGATGTTTCCTCTAACCCTTACACAGATGATTTGTACTATTCTATCGAGGCTGGCAATGTTGATGAATATGCACAAATTGTTGAAGCCTTAAGCGAAACCCTGACCAGTCAGGTTGATATGGCCTTTGAAGGTGAAGAAACAGCAGGCAGCGCTAGAACAAGCACCGAAGATGCTCAAGAAGAGGAAACACCTGAGGAAGACAGCAACGCAGAACGCATCAAGAAAGATTCTTTCCTGATCGGTCACGCCATGCGCCTTGCTTATTTAGGACGCGTCGAAGACACAAAAGCACCTGATTTCTTCAAAGCATGGATTTCTGACTCCGATTTTGCCAATCCTGAAAAAGCCACTGTTGATTACCGGGTTCTTCTGACACGCAAACAACTGAATGATCTGGATTTGATTTTATCCGAACTCCTGACAGAATTTGAAAAAGACCAAAGCAGCGAAGAAGGCATGTCTTCTTCTGATTTTTTTGATACGCTTCGTTCCATATCGGCAAAAATGGGTAGAGACCCGGGCCAGCTTTCTGATTCCACGACAACACAACTTGGTAAGGCTGGACTATTCGATGAATACCTTATGGGCCTCCCCTATTGGAGCGAACTAATGGAACTGACTTTCGAAAGATGGGAAGAAAAGGGCTACATGGAAAAAGACACTATTCTAAACTCCATACGCCGCAAGCTCAGACATTATAAACTGATCAACGAAGATTCTGACCGTTGGGTTATCCTGACTGAAGGCGCCCCCGCCAGCGAAGCTGTTTACCCTATTCCCCTTGAATTAATGCCATGACGACAGACACACCCGTCCTGATCGCCCATGATGTCATGCGCTCGCGCAAAGATGGCTCAGGGTCTTTCACAGTACAGGTTAAAAACATGCGCCTTAATAAAGGTGAAGTTCTTGCAATCACTGGCCCGAGCGGCACAGGCAAAAGCACGCTTTTAGAATTAATCGGAATGACACTATCCCCCGATACGGCACAAGATTTCAAAATCGGTAACGGAAAAAATGAACCTGAGAATATTCATGCCTATTGGCAAAAAAACAATCTTGATCGTTTAACTGGACTACGCGCCAGTAATATCGGTTATTTGCTCCAAAGTGGCGGACTATTGCCCTTTTTAAACGTCAAAGCCAATATCAACCTGCCTTTGGTGCTACTTCGCAGAAAAAAAAGCGAAAAGCTTTTTAACGCCCTGATAAAACGTCTGAGGATTGAACATTTACTAAACCGTTTTCCCAATGCCTTATCAGCCGGAGAGCGCCAACGCGTAGCCCTTGCCAGAGCACTCATTCACTGTCCGGCGCTACTGCTCGCCGATGAACCCACAGCAGCCCTTGACCCTGATAATGCCGATATTGTGTTTGAACTCCTTCTGGAACTCGTTGAGCGCCAAGGCACAGCCGCCATAATTGTCAGCCACGACATCCAGCGCGTACGACAGCATAAATTAAAAGAAATATCACCCGAAAAATTGCCCCCTGAACTCGGTGCAGGAAGTCTGTTTAATGGAGAAGCAACAGAATGAACACGGCACCAAGATATAGACATGTTGCCTATCTGGCTTTCAAGGATCTTGCCTATGAATGGCTCTTGACCTTATGTTTTGTGATTGCCTTATGCGCCGTTATAACCCCTGTTCTGGTCTTACTAGGATTAAAAACAGGCGCTTTCGAAACATGGAAAAAAAACCTTCTTATGTCTCCCGATGCGCTGGAGGTCAGATTCAAACATCACACCAACCTGCCCGAAAGCTGGTTTGACGACATCCGCCAGCACAAAGAAACCGGCTTTGTTGTCCCTTCCCTGTTTTCGGCAAGTTCTACGATGACGCTCAAAGGCAAAGACAACAGCCTGTTTATCAAAAGCATCAAGATTGTCCCGACTGCCAAAGGCGACCCTCTAACCGGAGAGCAGGCAATTGCGCCGCAAACACCTGATGAAATTGTCTTAACCCAAGAAGCCGCCAAAAAACTTCAAGCCAAGCCAAATGATATGATTACGGCCCTGATATCCCGAACTTATAACGGAGAAGGCCAGTACATCACTCATCCGATGAAGCTTGTTCACGTGATCCCTGAAACGATCTATTCCACCGAAGCAGCTTTCGTCAGCGTCTCTTTCATCACAGCGCTTGAAAGCTACAAAGATGGACGCATGGTCGAAGCCTTCAACGTGACACAAGGGCAAACAAAAGATCCCGTCTTCCCGCCTTACCCCAGAGCACGCCTTTACGCCAGTAGCCTCGATAATGTTATCCCGCTTGCACAAATCGTTTCCAACTTGGATGAGAATATTCATGTCACACCGCGTAATGCTGAAATTTTTCGCCTCGAACACACACATGAGATGATCTCAAACATCTTTAACTTGATCGCAGTAATGGCCTTTTTAGGAATATTGCTCTCACTATCCGCTAGCCTTTGGGCCAATATCGACCGCAAACACAATCAACTGGCTCTCTTGCAACTACTGGGCTTACGCAAAAGACACATGGCTATTTTTCCGGTCATACAAGCTTGTTGTATTTCGATTATGGCATTGCTACTTTCGCTTGGGTTTTATACATTAAATACACAATGGATAGACCCGTTATTTGCGGAATATATGGATAATGATGGCGCGGCCACCCAGCTCTTTGCAAAGGATTTCGCCTATTTATCGCTGATACTAATTCTTGTCGCGTGTTTTGCGGCTTTGCTAGGAGGATATCGTGCCACAAAAATCGAACCAGCCGAAGCCATGCGCGGACAATAAGTTTAATTTCTTCGCAGCAATCCTCATAGCATTTACAATCATGCCTTTTACAGCCTATGCAGAACCCACTATCACATGGGATCAAAAATACTATAACCCTGCCCCAGCCGAAGATGATTTTATACTGCCAATGCCATGCGGCGGCGCGATGGCATTTCGCAAAATCTATGTTGCATCTCAAGGCCCACTTTATGATGAAAAAATCCGGCTTGGTTTTTTAGGTGACGAAAATAAATATGCCGAATACTGGCGTGATGCTTATATCTCCGGTGCATTCGAAAGTGAAAATGGCGAGGCCGCGCGCTATTACCTGCTCGGCAAATATGAAATCAGCAAAATGCAATATCAAGCACTAACAAGAGGAGAATGCCCGAAAGTTGTTACAAAAATGAGCGAACCAGCAGTTAAAATGACTTGGTTTGACGCGATGAGCACAGCTGATAAATATAATCTCTGGCTGATGGAAAACGTACCAGATGCCCTACCCAAAGAAGGTGATTATTCGGGCTATATCAGATTGCCAACCGAAGAAGAATGGGAGTTTGCCGCGCGCGGCGGACACAAAGTCTCTGCCGCCGAATTCACCGATCCGGTCTTCCCCATGACCGAAGACTTAAATCGCTATGTGTGGTTTTCCGGTCCAAGATCCAAGAAAAAAACAAGAGGCGGCATAAGTGATATTGGACTGTTAAAACCCAACCCCCTTGGCCTGCATGATATATTGGGTAATGCTGGGGAAATGGTTTTTGACCCTTTCCGCCTGAGAAAACTCAACCGCAGCCACGGACAAGCCGGAGGCTATGTTATTCGCGGCGGTGACATCAATACACCGCAAGCCAGCATTCGCACATCTTTGCGCGTCGAAAGACCTTTCTACAAAAATGGCAAACCATGGACCAGCAGCACAACAGGCTTTCGTTTAGTAATCACGGCCCCTGTAATCAACTCAAAAGAAACACTGAATGAAATTCAGGATGAATGGTCCAAACTAGGCGCAACAGAAAGCAAGGATGCTATTGATAATCTGAAAGTAATCACCTCGGAAATCGAAGATACCGAACAAAAAAAACGCCTCGAAGAGATCAGAGCCAAATTTGCAGCCGAGCAAGAAGCCAGCAAAGAAAACATGGCTCTTGCCGCACGCGGCGCACTGAAACTTGGCGGCTATTTATGCAGCCGTTTAGGAGAACAAGCCTCTAAATTCGAAGGCACAAAAAAACTATATGAAAACTGCGTCAAAGATTTTAGTGAAGCCGAATGTAAAGAAATGGGCTATGACAGAATGGAACAAGATGAAGAAAACTTCTTGGGATTTTTGAATTATTACGCCGATACAATCGTAGACACTTATAATATCTTCAAAACCGAGCTTATAAACACGCAATTTCCTCTCCTGAAAAAGATCAAAGCAGAAAAGGGCCGCGAAAAAGATATGCCCTATGTCGAAACCTTCAAAACCCATATCGAGCTATATGAGAAGAATGGCGTTATAGACCGCAATACTTGGCTAACTAAATGCCGCACGCTCTGGGAAGAAGAATAGTTTTTTCTTGAAAAGCAAGAACGGCCTCCGTAAAGTGACCCTACAACCGGAAATTATAGAAATCGAGAGCGAGCAGAACAATGAATTCTACTTTCAAACCATCCCTATTACATGTTTATTTTACACTTTTTGCCACAACTTTGCTCTTATGCTCTCCAGCTTCTGCAGGCATCAAAGAAGATCTTTTAAATGCCAAAAAATCTATCTTTGGAGGTAGCAACAATACACAGCCACAACAAAACACCATACAATTTAGTCAGCCCAGCCAAACGCAAAAACAAACCGTGATAAAAATCCAGCGCGATCTAACAGCTTTGGGATATAAGCCTGGTCCGGTTGATGGTGCTTTTGGCAACGGCACAAAAACAGCACTTGAACAATTCCAGTTTGATTTCGGACACAAAGTAACAGGCGTTCCTGATAATACTGCTGTGGCACAACTCAATCAAGCTATGGGTCTGTCATCATCCGAACAGAAACTACGCCAGCAAACCTCGTCTTACCGCATTGTGACAGACTCTATGCTCTCGGGATGCGCTGTAGCTGCTGGAGCTAAAGCGGCATTTGATATTTTTTCAGGTGATAAAGATGATATTCTAAGTAAAAAAACACTAGCAGCATGCGGGATCGGTGCGGCTGGCGGACTTATTGCCGGCCTC
>DCKO01000029.1 GCA_002320665.1 Micavibrio sp. UBA1672 | reverse complement strand
GAAGAACAAACCTTTGAAACGAACGGAAATTTGATTACAGTGTAAATGTCTTGAATTAAAACTTCCTAAGTAAGACATGGCAAAAGAAGAAAAAGAAAAACCGCGAGTCCGCGTTGGCTTTATCCTGTTTTGGACAATAGCTGCATTACTGATTGTCTTTTATGGGCATATTCTGTTCTTCCCCCGCAGCCCGTTTTTACCAAGAAGTTCGTCCTATGAGCCTTTTGAAAAACACTATCATATCACTTCTAAATTTCCTTTTATCACATCTTACTACCTCATGCTGCCAAGAGATTATGACCCCAATCAGAAATACCCTTTGGTTATGATGTTGCATGGTGTTAGCCGTCACATGTATGGAGGAAAAGCCTTAAAGCATTACAAGAGACGTAAGAAGTACCGCGTTATTGCCTATATACCCATTGCTCCGCCTGTCTTTACATGGGCCAATATTTCCGAAGGCGGTTTTAAACCTCAAGCCTTGCCCATCGCAATGGAAACATTAGAAAGCCTAAAACAGGAGTACAGTGTTGATAAGAATAAAATCTACATCACAGGCTATTCTATGGGAGGGATAGGTACATACGCCGCCCTAGAGCGATATAAGGGTATTTTTGCTGCTGCTGTACCTGTAGCTGGTGCGTGGAGTCCAGAGCGTGTTTATAATTTTGACGATATACCGATCCGTATTTTCCAAGGGTCTTCCGATTATTATACGCCTCTTGCTCGTGCTCTGCATAATGATCTCAAGCTGTTTAAACGCGATGCTGAAATTACAATCTATCCAAACACCGGACATAATTCGTGGGAGCCAACTTACGATGATGACGAGTTCTGGGATTGGCTGATTGAGCAGAAGAGATAATGTGTTCAGTTTTGATACTATATTTCATAAGTAATATAGTAACCATACCTTTTAAGCAGCTTGAGGTGGTCTCAACGACATAAGGTTGGCAATATTCCCCCTAGTAGTCACTAACGATTTCTGCATTTCCATCCTGCTTTGTATTTGCTCTGCTTCTTGGAAGCAATCTCTTGCTTTTTTGTATGCAGCAATGGCTTTAGCCTCTTGCTTGTTTTTCATTAAATCCACATAGTCATTTTTATAAAGTATGCCTAAGCTATTAAGGCAATGTGTCCACCTGCTTAAATGAACCATATTTGCGAATTCCTGCTTGGCTTTTATAAACAATGTTTCTGCCATACGCCTATTTTCAAGAATTTCCTCGCAAGTTCCCTCACAGAAAGTGTAGTCAGCTAGCAAAAAGCGTAAATTCAATTTCCTTGCCAATGCCCGAGCCTTTCTATACAGATCCCGTGCCTGAATAATCTCTTGTTTTTCCCCAGTCATACGCATACGTACCTGACCAGTTCTTCTCAAATTTCCAGCCATTTTATGGATTTTTTCTAGTTTCTGATAGTCCATCGTTTGTGAACGGTTAAACCTAGTTGATTTTTGCTGTCCGTAGATCAGCCATCGACAATCAAAGAAGTCGTGAGTGTTGTATAATGCTGCTTTGAATGCTGCTTGTCCTATTTTAAGCTCAAATTGGTCAGGTGTCTGTGTGGCATCAAACACCACCCAATCTTGTGGGATCACTTTTTCAGTCTTAATGTAAGAGTCCTGTAAATAGGGAAGATCGATATCTTTTAAGTAGTAGCAGTTAAAGATAAATTTTCCAGAATGCTCGTTTGATACTGGATACAGAGATTTTATGAACTGCGGTGATCTATATTCTTCTAGGGCTACTATGTGCCCTTTAGAGGTTTTTGAAAGGTTATCGTAGGCTTTTATTATTAGGCCATCGGCATCGTATTGACTGTCCCAAATCCTAAAGTCAAACGGCCCCTCATTTTCACCTTCTCTTGGATAATACCCAAATTCAACGCCAAAGTGTGGAGCTTGTCGAATATGCACAGGCCATAATAAAACCTTAGTTCCTTCTACATATTTGAAGGTTTTATCGGTTTTACAAAAATAGCAAAACTCATAATATCTGCCGATACCATCTTTAAAAGGAGTTTGTCCTTTGTCTGCGAGACATTCTTTGGCGTAAAGTCTATAACAAATGCTGGCGGCACGATATATGCTGAGTTCATCAGGTGTAATCGTGGAAGTATCACCTTCAGAATTTTCAATGCTTGTTGCTTCAACTGCAAAGACCTTTTTACCTAATCCGCCATAATTTACTTCTCCTAGCCTACGAAAATCCTTTTTATCACAACCTTGGTGATGATGAATAAAATGATTATTGTCAGTATCATAGGCAATTAGCGTGAAACCAAAGCCCTTTCCCTTTTCATCAGATTTAGAGACACCATAGCAATAATCCACATCCGATACGAAGGTTCCAAAGTCTATAACCTTGTCTTTAAATTCAGCAGACAATCGGTTTATGAATTTCTCAGCGGTCTTTTCATATCCGCACAATGCAACCGCAATGCATGGGTGAATAACATAAAGTTTCTGCACACTTCTGTTAAGAAGCTTGCCGTGTATTTTTGCTTCTTGAGATCGCTTGCTGGGAAAATTAAACTCCACACTTGGGCAGTTGCTTGAGAGCAGCATATCCGCACCTATGTAGGGCGAAGAGCCATCTTGTGGAATGCAGCTAAAAATTATGGTCATTATTGTTTCCTCAAGATCACAATATATAACATAGTCAGAATTTTAAACTTGTAAAAGAAATTTTAGGGTCTCGTTCTAGTACATGAGGGATTTATCCTTTCAACACAAGTTGGACATGAAGCCGTAGATTGCTATGTTAGTAATTGTACTGATATGCAGGATATGATTAATCGAGGGCATTTGATTATCGCGTAGTGAAATGGTGCAATTTTGGTGCAATCGGGTGAGAAATCTTAGGAATCATTCTGAAACACCATGATAATAAAATTATATTATTTCAACTGCTTAAATGTCATGGGGTATCATGGTTTTTCTTTGGTTTTCGGCGAATTATACCTGTTAATCACTTGGTCGCTGGTTCGAATCCGGCCCGGGGAGCCACTTTCCAGAAAATAAATGTTAAAATGGTCCACTCAGGGACCAATAAATGGCAAATTCCCACTATAAATCACAATAGAGTTTTGAAGGTTTCTGATTTTGCAGATATAAAGATAATCATGGATTTATACCTGATTATCAAAACCCTGCATATCATAAGCGCCACTATCCTTTTTGGTACAGGCATTGGCATTGCCTTCTTTATGTTGCGCTCCCACTTTACCGACAACATTCATGAGAAATTCTATGCCGCACGCAATACGGTGATGGCGGATTACTTCTTTACGCTGCCTGCTGTGATTGTGCAGCCTATGACAGGTTTCTGGCTTGTCTGGCAAGGGGCATATAGCTGGATGGATTGGTGGTTGGCTGTGACTTATGCCATCTATATTATAGCCGTGCTGTGCTGGTTGCCTGTGGTCTGGATACAGATACAGCTTAAAAACATGGTGGCTACGGCAGTAAAAACGGGTGAGCCTCTGCCAGAAAGATATTACAGGCTTTTCAAAATTTGGTTTTTACTCGGTTGGCCAGCTTTTGTTGGTCTGATTATTGTGTTTTACTTAATGGTGGCAAAACCTGTTTGAAAAATGAGGACGGTGCAATGGAAAACTCAAAACCCGATATATGGTTTGTTTTTGACGGTGAATGCCCGATATGCCAGATGGGTGCTAATCTTTTTAAGGTTAGGAAAAATGTGGGTACGCTTCATACTGTTGACGCACGAAGTGAGCACGATCACCCAATAATGAAAGAAGTTAATGCAGCCAAGCTAAACCTTGATGCGGGCATGGTGCTTAAATATGAAGGCAAACTCTATCAGGGTGATGAAGCTCTCGTTCTAATGGCAAATATAGGTGACGCACGCGATACCTTCAACGGCGTAAACAGAGCACTATTCCGTTCAAAACTGTTATCAAAGCTCTGCTACCCCTTCATGAAGCTGGCTCGTGATATAGCTATTACCCTTAAGGGTGTTGGTAAAATCAACAATTTGGAGCGGTAGTTTGAAATATTCTTTATGCCCCAAGATACTTATTGCGTTTCTTATCGTTACAGCCTTAGCCGTTAGCATACGTCTCTTCTTTGCCTTGGATAATTGGTTTCAAGGGAACAGCACGGAAATCGAAGCTTACTCTTTTGCTGTTATATTTCCGGCGGTCTTGATTGTAGCACTTTCCTTCATGGACAAAACAAAGACAAAAGAAGGGCTTTTAATGCGCTTCGGGACTATGATCCAACTGCTGCTAATAATTAGCCTTCCAAAATTTTCATTATATTTGGCGCTTGGACTTCCCGTAGTTTTCTTGGTTGTTGAACTATTCGTAACAAGAGTGCCCAAAATCATCACGACACCAATCGAGAGAATAATAGTAAGATGATTGATATTATTATTCAGAGTGACTTGCTGATTTTACTCAGAGCCGGACTGCTTTTAGGGCCTTTATTTCTAACGTTTTATTTGGGATGGCGACACAAGAATGAACATAGATTTCTTGTCGGTGGCTTGTTTTCTTTTTTGTATAGCATGGGGTTGTTGTTACCTGCTCATGCTTTGGCCATTCATTTCGGCATGTGGCATTATGGCGGCGAGGCGTTGATGCTGCTTGGCATGCCTGCAGATTTGTGGTTTGCAGGCTCTTTCTTATTCGGCCCAGCCATATTCTTTGCTGTCCCTAAATTAAGCCCGTTAGTTTTTACGGTAGGTTTTGTAGGTATACAAGCTCTCGTATTTAAATCACTAGACCCATTTGTTACAGCTGGTCACAACTGGTTTTTAGGCATCGTTTTTGTATTTCTTATCGTACATATCCCCGCCTTATATCTGGCAAGATGGACGGCGTATGACAAAAACTTACCGCAACGCGCTGCTCTTCTGGCCTTTGGTTACGGCTTCTTGGCGTTCTTTATTCTACCAACCCTAATCATGCAAGCTATGGGCGGCAGTTGGGCTTTCGATGAAAAGCCACTCATTGCTATTATAACCGCTGGCCTTTGTCTCACACCATGCGTAGTCATGGGCTTAAGCGCTGTTCATATGTTTGTCGTTCATGGTGAAGGGACACCAATTCCATTAGATAAAACCAAACACCTAGTACGAAGCGGTTTATATGCTTATGTCACAAACCCTATGCAACTCTGCACAGCTGTCTCATGGCTAGTTATAGGGGCTTTTTTACAAAATATTTTTGTAGCCTTAGCCGCGGGAATGGCTGTTGTGTTTGTTTTGGGACTAGTGCGCTGGCATCACCGCAATGACCTTCTCGTCCGCTTTCCTAAAGGTTGGCCAGAATACAAAGAAAATGTGCCGGAATGGTTTCCAAGATGGAAGCCATGGGTAAAAGATACATCAATACTTAGCTGGAATCCTGAATGTAAATTTCAAAAAGCTTTTGTTAATTGGCTAACAAAAAGAAACCCAGTTGGATTAGATATAGTTGATAAAAGCGATGGCGCAGCACAGTATTTTGATACGAATAGTAGCCTAACATTCAAGGGCGAAGTGGCGTTTGTTTATGCACTTTTTCACATTAATTTTCTAACTGCGCTTATAGCATCAGGTTTGCTGTTATTACTAATTCCGGCAGAGATGATAAGAGCTTCGAATTGTAAATTGAGAGGCACTAAAAATGCAGCCTCCTGATTTGAAGAACAATCACCCGTCAGCCTTATTTCTTGGCCTAGATGCTCTCATCAATATTAAGAGCGATGCACTCAATTATTATAAAAATTTACATGCACAATATGGCGACGCTGTAAGGGTTCAACTAGGACCATATCGTTGCTGGTTCTTATTTCACCCCGATCATGTGGAACAGGTACTAGCAAAACAGGCGGACAAATTTATTCGTTTTAGAAAAATCATGAATATTCTGCGCCAATGGAATGGCAATAGCCTGCTCATCGCAGAAGGTCATTCATGGCAAGACAGGCGGCGTAAAGTTCTGCCTGCCTTTAAACAACAAAGAATGCCTGAATATTCAAAGATGGTAACGCAATATGCAAATGAACTCTCAAAGGATATTACTGATAAAATAAAAACAAGCGGCTCTTATCAGTGCCACATAGATAATGTTATGGCTCAATATGCGCTGGATATTGCAGGTATAACGCTCTTTGGTAAAAAACTAGGTTCTAGCTCTAAAGAAATCAGTGATGCCGTTCATAGCCTCTCTGAAATCGCCTATTCGGAAACCACTTCTCCTCTCACATTGCCAAGTTTTATTCCAAGCACATCAAACATCCATAAACGGCATGTAATAAAAGTTATGAAGAACACTATAAGGGCCATTGTCAGTGAGAGGCTTTCTGCCCCTAATAGTGATCATGGTGATCTACTATCCATCCTGATAGAACACCATGAGCATGACCAAACAGAGATAGAAGAAGATGTCATGTCACTTCTCATCGCTGGTCATGAGACGAGCGGCGCAACTCTATCGTGGCTGTTTCTTCTGTTAGCAAAAAATCAGAATATTTTGCAGCGTGTCCAAGATGAATTAGACGAAGTAATTACAGGTGATATTCCTGAATATAGAAACTTAATGAAACTGCCTTACCTCACAGCCACCATAAAAGAAGTGATGCGTTTATACCCCGCGCCATATGCTCTTTTTTGTAGAGAGGCCGTAGAGAATGTTGATCTGGATAGTCTTTCAATCAAAAAAGGCGATTTGGTTCAGCTACTACCATGTGTCACACATAGAGATAAGCGATGGTTTGAATCTCCCACAGAGTTCAACCCAGAGCGTTTTTTGAATGAAGAGATTTGGCCCAAATACGCATATTTCCCTTTTGGCGCAGGGCCTCGCGTCTGTATTGGTCAATCATTTGGCATGATGGAAATGGCGCTGACAGCAGCCACTATTCTTAAAAAACTGACGTTAAAGCCTATCGACAAGATACCAGAGCCTTTACCGCGCTTTTCATTACGGCCCAATGGTAATGATGAAATTGTATTCATAGAGAGGTCAAAATGACTGAGCCAATCTTCAAATCCATATTCGGTGAGAATTGGAGCGAATTGCCACCAGTGATGCATAAGCATTACGCTAACCGCCCGTACACCGATGATGAAGTGGTGGTTGAAGGGATGCTGGATGTGATGTGCAAGCCGCCTCTGAAATGGCTTGCACCCCTTATGGCACTTATGAGGCAGATCCCTACACGGAATGAAACAAACGTCCCTGTAACTGTCCGTTTCAAGAGCGATGAAAATTCAAAGGCTTTTCATTTCGTGCGCAGTTTTCATTTCAAAAACAGTAAGCCCTATATTTTTCATTCCCGTATGATGCAGATCAAGGGCAATGAAGTAATCGAGATTATGCGTTTTGGTCTGGGCTGGAAAATGCTCTATCTTTGGGATGGTGAAAAAGTTGTGCTCCAGCACCGCGGCTATGCACTGTATCTTTTCGGGCATTTTATTCCTATGCCGCTCACACTGCTGATGGGCAAAGGCTATGCAGAAGAAATTGCGGTGGATGAAAATACATTTGATATGATAACCCACATCACTCATCCCTTGTGGGGAAAGGTTTATGAGTACAAGGGGAGATTTTATGCCTGATCATCGAAAAAAGAAGGGAGTAAAGAAGCCAAATAAGTTTGAGAAAATATCGCCTGAGCCATTTATCAAGCTAGCTGAGAAAAATCCAAATGCTGCTTCAAAGAAGCTCAGAGATAGATATGAAGTATCAGACTATGCACACCCCCATGCAATAGGAGGGATATTAAAAGATGAACGCTCTAGTGGATGGTATAAATTGGCAGAGCTTTTATCTGAAAGTGATCCTGTTCTAGCCAAATCCATATATATGCCCCTCTTGCGAACGAGGAATTTTTATTCCGATAAAGAGGTTGTCGAAGAATTTATGCCAAATATGGAGGTTGTTGCCCAACAATTACATGATCTTGAAAATAAAATTCCCGAGACAAACGAACATGGGAGAATTGCTATACTCACAACACTTGTTAACTGCGCCTCACCAGATCAAGTTTTTTGGGAAGATTGTTTGGATCGGAGGTTTGAATTAGCTTCTAAACTTACGAAATTAGGTGAGGAAGGATATATGGGGGCAATTGCTGAAACATCTTTTTATGCAGAAAACTTGCCGGTGCTTTTAGAGAAATCTCTGAATGAGACTAGTCAAAGATTAAAAGATCATCGTTTTCTAAGCCAGATGAATAGGCCTGCTTGGAGCAAAGGTTATTTCTTTAAACGCATAAATGATTTTTGTATCAAGGAGCATTATTCAGTCCGTAATATCTCTTTTCCAGCCAATTCAAGAGCTAATTTGAATTGGCTTTTAAAAGAAGTCTTTTGGCAGTGGGTTGAGCAATTTATAAAAGAAAAGTCTTATAATGCTTTGGTGCTTTTACAACAGGCCATTCACAGTGATGATAATGAGTTATCATCAAAGGCAAGCGAAGTATATAAACAAAATTTTTATGATATAGCCCTTCAAGACCCGCAGAAAGCAAGTGAATGTTTGCGTGAAATAGCTTCCTATTCTTGTTGCTATTTTACAGATGGAAGAGGTAGCGAAGAGAGGCATCAAAACTTCAATCTTTATGATGTTTTTGATGAAACAATTCCTATTCTTACGAAGATTAACAAAGAGCTAAGTATTGTACCATTTTTTACTTTTCTGGGTCCTCATCGAAATGTGCCTCAAAGAATGAGAAAGAAATATGGAGCGCAAATAAATACGGCACTTTCTATGCAAATAAAAAATCAAAATTTAGGTAATAAAGCGCAGTTTACAGGAAAACGAGTTCTTATAATTGGAGGGTATGGCAATTTTGGAAGCTATATTTCTAAGCGATTGGCATTGGAAAAGAGTATTCAGCTTATTATTGCAGGGCGCTCATTAAGCAAAGCTGAAAGGTTTTCTGCTGATCTGTATTCTCTAAATACACCAGAGACTATTGCTTTTGATATACATGATGGCCTTGAAGAGGCTCTGGCGGAAATAAAGCCTGATATTGTTATCCACACATCTGGCCCATTCCAAGAGCAAGGCTATGACGTTGCCAAGGCCTGTATCGCAAAAGGTTGCCACTATATTGATCTGGCAGACGGGCGTGCCTTTGTCGAAGGCATAAGCGCACTGAATGCTGTGGCAAAAGAAAAAGGCGTTCTGGTGGTCAGCGGGGCAAGTTCTGTGCCGTGCCTAACTTCTGCATTAGTCGATCATTACAAAGGTGATTTTGATACACTGGAAAGTCTTGATTATGGTATAACCACTGCGCAAAAAACCAATCGTGGTCTTGCCACCACGGCGGCAATTTTAGGTTACACGGGCAAGCCATTCCAGACTTTGATTGATGGTAAGATGCAGGATGTTTACGGTTGGCAAAACTTGCATACTCGTAAATATAAAGAGTTGGGCTGGCGGCTTCTAGGTAATTGTGATGTGCCCGACTTAGCGTTGTTTCCCAAACGCTATCCAGATTTGAAAACGGTGCGTTTTTACGCTGGGCTTGAAATACCCTTTATTCATTTCACACTTTGGGTGCTGTCATGGCTGGTGCATATAGGTGTGATTAAGAGGCTGGATAAGGCCGCACCGCTTTTACTCAAAACGTCCTACCTGTTTGATTGGCTGGGTAGCGCGAATAGTGCTTTTCATATGGAGATGTCTGGTAAGGGCAAAGATGGCGCAGCCAAAACCATTACCTTTGAACTTACGGCTCGTT
Source organism: Micavibrio sp. UBA1672 (assembly GCA_002320665.1). Taxonomy (GTDB): domain Bacteria; phylum Pseudomonadota; class Alphaproteobacteria; order Micavibrionales; family Micavibrionaceae; genus UBA1672. The sequence continues at coordinate 14,391 of DCKO01000029.1, read as the reverse complement.
CTGGTGATGGCCCGTATATCCCCTGTATGCCGGCCATACTCATGGCAAAGAAGCTGGCCGCTGGCGAGGTTGAACAGCGCGGAGCTTTTCCTTGTGTTGGTTTTATCAGCAAGGGTGAATATTTGAGGGCCCTGAGCAGTTTAGATATAAGTTGGGAAGAAACATAAAATTAGCCCTTAAAAGGACTAAAACTCCAAAAAAATAGGCCCATTTGTGGACCATAAAATATAATTAAAATCCTAAAATATTGATTTAAAATAATAATTAAAAAAATTGCATGTGAATAACTATCACCTATTGCTTTTTGTTGCAGCTTTTTGTAGTCTGTTTATGTGGCGACTATTGATGAAAGAAAAAGCAAAAACGGTAAGATAACTTATAGGGCCAGAGTAAGGTTAAAAGGTTATCCTCTTCAAACGGCTACCTTCGACAGAAAGACAGATGCTAGGAAATGGATTGCTGCTACGGAGTCTGCAATTCGGGAGGGAAGGCATTTCAAAACCAGCGAATCCAAAAAACATACTCTGGGTGAAGCGATAGAGCGATATAAAAGAGAGGTTTTACCACGGAAGCCTAAAAGTGCAGTAAAGCAAGCGCAACAGCTTGATTGGTGGAAAGATCAAATCGGGGCTTATATCTTAGCTGATTGTACCACTTCTGTTATTTCGGAATATCGCTCTAAGTTATCAAACGAGTTATCTCCAAATAATCGAAAACGTGGACCAGCAACAGTTAATCGATATGTGGCGGCATTATCTCATCTTATGAGCATTGCTTACAAAGAATGGGAATGGATCACAGAAAATCCGTGCATTAAGCTTTCAAAGTTAAAAGAGGCAAGGGGGCGCGTTAGGTTCCTAAGCGATGAAGAGAGGGCAAATCTGCTTTCTGAGTGCAAGAGAAGCAAAAGCAAACATTTATACCCAGTGGTGGTTTTGGCCTTATCTACTGGGGCGCGTTTAGGTGAAATCATATCTTTGAACTGGGAGCAGGTAGATTTTTCTAAAAGTATTATCACATTACATGAGACCAAAAATGATGATCGGCGCGTTATTCCTTTGGCTGGACATGCCAAGGAGGTTTTATATAAATGGTCAAAAGTAAGGCGGCTGGATACTAATCTTTTATTTCCTAACAGCCGTTATCCAGACCAACCAATAGATATTCGCTCCCCTTGGAATACAGCTCTTAAGAATGCAGAGATTGAAGATTTTCGTTTTCATGATTTGCGTCATAGTGCAGCTAGTTATCTGGCTATGAATGGTGCTTCGTTGGCTGAAATTGCAGATGTGTTGGGCCATAAAACTCTGGCGATGGTTAAGCGCTATGCGCATTTATCAGAGGCGCATACGCACAGCGTTGTCTCCAAAATGAATGAAAGGATTTTTGGTGGCGAAAACTAACCCGGCTCAAGCGGATACAATAATAAATATTCACACGGATGATGCTGAAACCATTGCAGCCCATTTATGCCTGATTCCTCATCTTTTGGCAGAAGGCTATGAATTACATGATTTTCAGATTAAGCTTTTACATGATCTGGTTAAAGAATTGCAGGAAGCAGGGCACTATAAGCTGCCTAAAAAGCGAGGGGGCCAAAAGAAATCCAATGTTTTTCGTGACCAAAAACTCACTTTTCATGTCATGAAATTGATTGAGGGTGGTGAAAAAGCAACACATGCGATTGATAGCGTTGCGAACCTCTATGGCATAGGTTCTGAGACAGTGCGTAGAGCTTTTTATGAAATGAAAGATGATTTGCAGAGTTTTATAGAAAGCTATCCTGATTATAGAGATCTTTTGGAAAAATCTCTTAAAGACAATAATTAAATTAATGGGGTATTTAATTAGAAGGATTTAGCAGCCATTTTCGTGTTTTCTCTAGGTATTGAGCAATATTGCTCGATAACAAGCGATAAAGGAGAAATCACGTGTCAGAAAAAGCAATAGAAATTGAGGCAGTAAAAACCCGTTTTATTCCTGTTACGAAATGGAATGATTATCACTCATGGCCTCCACAAGGCGGATTGCGCCATTTGATTTTCAATGCAAAAGAGAATGGTTTTGATGCCGTCATCCGGCGCAAGGGTCGTCGTGTCTTAATTGATGAGCAAGCCTTTTTCAAATGGATGAATGATAACAATGAAGGAGTGCAGCCGTAATCGCTGCATTATTTCTTATGCAACTTTATATCGCCATGGATAAGGCTCATTTCAAAAACGGTTCACTTATTGAATGCCTTAAATGGTCAGAGCATAGGGTTTTGTTTTCACCCGAGGCAATCATAAAAATTTTAAAAGCGCGCCCAAATGAAAAAAATGCCGTTATTCATTATGAGGTGGCTATTGATGGTATCAGATGCATTAGTGGGGGGCGTGTCATACCAATGTCTAAAATAAAGAGAATAATCAAGCGTGCCTAGAAAGAAGAAGAAAGAAGTATCGCATTATTATAAGCGCGGTGTTTGTTCCACACCCATCTATCATGATGTCTGGGACAGTCCTGCCTTTCGAGTTCTTTCACTTAAAGCAAGATGTCTTTTGCTGGAACTTCAAAAGCTTGAGTTTCCTAACCGCAATGGCAGAATTGGCTTATCAGAAACAAATGCTGCTAAGCTTTTAGGGTGTAGCGCCAATACAGCGAGTGTGGCATTTGAGGAACTATTAGAGGTTGGGTTTATTCAAAGAAGTTTTGATGGTGACTACAGTATAGGGCGTGCAAGTGAATGGGCAATTACATATTTACCAGTTAATGGAAGAGAAGCGACGCATGATTGGAAAAATTATGCGCCTAAAAAACAAAAAGTCGGTCACAAAAATTGAGGTGTTGTGCATCAAATTTTGGTGGGGTTTGGAGGTTATAGAAAATGACTGCATCAAATTTTGAGGTGGTTAAAATATGAGAGTGTTTCAAATCAAAGGGTTATCATGTACATGATTTTTCTTGACCACCTCAAAAATTAATAACCATATATATAACCATAGGCTGGAGAGAATAATAGAGGAGCGACAGCGCGAGTATTCAAATGCTAACGCGCGAAGAGTCGCTCTTTATTATGAACGGAAGCCCTGTAGAATTTTTTTTAAAACTCAGCTTTTCTCAACCACTGTGTTCAGTGGATACCGTAATGCCTAAGTTCTTCGGTGCTTAATAGATTGCCGTCGAGAACGGGCTTAAATGCTACATCAGCAAGGGATAAATCTGGTGCACTTACCCAGTCCCTAGTTTCTATATCCCAGCGTACAGCTTCTACATCTAACCCGTCTAATGTTTTAGATGTTGCTACAATCTCACCGTTTAAAAAACCGGGCTCGGTTTTTATTTTACGTGGCTTATGACTAATGATTTTTTGGAGCATTAAAAGGCTTTCTTTTCTTGCTACTTTAAGATCATCAATAATGCTGTCGGAATTTGGTTTTGCGCCAGTCAAATTGCGTGTAATTTGTCTACTTTTGTCAACAACCTCTATTGTATCATGCATTTTATTTTTCATGAATAGCAGAGTTTCCATTTCTGCTTTATTTAGGGATGATGCCACTCTTAGCAGATATATGAGGTCTTTAATATCTGTAAGCATAGCCTCATATTCAGATGGTGAAAAAAGCAATGGAGTTTTTGTCTTGTCTAAAGATTCATAGATGTATGCATACTTCTTGAGAATAGATGCCATTGCATGGCAATCGCCAATTAAACGAATTTGATTTTGTTTTCTGATTATTCTGAATGCCAAAAGAAGAGATGCGACTATAGTTAGAGAAATTATCGCAAAACTAATATTCGAGTTAATAATTAAATTAATGTTCATTTATTATTGGGTGGCTAAGGAAAGTTAAGGTCTGAAAATTTTTCAAATGTTATCTTTTGCTAGCCACTTTCCTCTTCACCTCTCTGAAAAAGTTTTGCGATGTAGCTAAAAATGCAGCATATGAAAGCTGCAGAAATAACGCGTATAAGAGCTATTTCACTATATTGATTTCCGTTTTTACTAATTAAAAAACTACTGATAAGAACAATTAAAATTATTACTGCCAGACTGATAATTTTGGCCTTTGTTTCCTTTTGAAAAAATACACTTCCTATGATTGCAGAAGGGATTAAAATTATGGGGTCTAATGCTGTTCCTATAACGCCACCTAAAAGGGTTGCCCCATCATATGGGCTGATTAAAAACGTGCCTAGTAAAGCGACAAGCATAGCACTTGCTATGATGTCAGTAAAACATGGCTTTTTGAATGAAATTATTTGCATTAGAAACACCTTGTAATCACCAGAGAAAAGGCTCTCTGGTGACTGGGTGTTAGTATCCGCTTACAAGAAACGGCGCGATGCTTTTAGCTTGCGCCTGTACATGGCAATCGCCACCCAGTCCTAAGACTGAGGGCGACACATTTCCGGCAGTGTCTAGAATGCCGCTTGTAAATGGGGATACTAAGCCCCGAGCCGCTCCAGAGAACGACCTGATAGTATTGTTAGACATCTGCTGTGCTCATTGCAACTAAATAGATTGTAAGTGTGCGCAAGTTATTTGCTTGATATGGTTCGGTTAATATTCTAGCTTTTCAGTATGTCTAAAGTTTTCAATGTTTATTGTGATGAATCTTCGCACTTAGAGAATGGCGATAATGCTACTATGGTTATTGGCTGTGTTTACTGTCCTGCTGATGAAAGTAAATTAATTTCATCAGCTTTAAAAGAACTCAAGGTTAGGCATGGTATTCGCAAAGGAGTTGAAACAAAATGGACAAAAGTTTCTAAGTCTAAACAAGCCTATTATCTGGATCTTTTGGAGTTCTTTTTTTCTAATCCCAGTCTTAAATTTCGGGCTGTTGTGATTCCTGATAAATCGAAGCTTGATCATGCTGCATTTAAACAACGTCACACAGACTGGTATTATAAAATGCATTATTACATGCTTGATTGGATTATTGTGGCTTGGTGTAGCTATAATATTTATCTTGATATTAAAGATACAAAGGGCGGTGATGCAACTAAAGAGCTTCACAAAGTTTTAAAAGCCAGAAACCATGATTACGATGGGGAGTGTGTTCAAAAAGTCCAGCAAATACGGTCCCATGAATCGGAAATTCTTCAACTCGCTGATTTTTTGATAGGCGCTCTTTCTTATGCATTTAGAGAACTAGATACTAATGAAGCCAAGAAAGCCGTTTCAGATGAATTGATTAAAGTTCTTCCAGCGTCAAATATTAAAACAAGTACATCTTATACTTACAAAAAATTTAACTATCTTGTATGGAGTCCTAGAGACCAATGATTTTACCAGAAATAATCCGTGCTGAAGATTTTGGCGGATGCTGGGATAGTTATCTGGATCATCTTTATGGAGTTTTTCTGGATAATTTTGTTCATGAACATGTTCATTTTTTAGGTTTAAGAGTTACTTGTAGAAGAACACCTGAGCATAGAGGAAAGCATTCGGGGTTTTGGCATATGATTTCATATGGTGAAGTTGAGGATGATAGAGAGATTGAGCCAAGACGTTGTGAAAGGTTGTGTTGGGTGAAGCCGTTAATAGAGGCTGCCGCGGCAAATGATCCAGATGTTCTTTGTTGGGAGAATAAAAGGCGAACAGAGAAAAATATTTTGATTATGCATTCTACGGAAAATTTTGTTGTTATTCTTGGGAACCGGAGCGATCATTTGTTGCTAAAAACTGCATATGATCTAAAGCCAAGAAGGAGAGAGAAAATGCTTCAAGAGTACAGAAACTCTAATGATCCTAGGGCCGGAAATAGCTAGGGCCGCCACTTGGGCGACCCCGAATACTCCTTCTACACTTATACCTTATGGATGGTAGATGAGCTTATATTTATGATATAACTTTATGAGGAATCTTGTCAATTCATATTTTTTCATAAGAGTCAAGGTTTTGACCATATTTTTAAACTGATTTTTTTCCTATTTCTTTGTCATGCATAAAAAAATGTTATTTTCTGAGTGTGGGCGGTATTGGTGATAACGCAAAATTTATTAAGAATTATAATTAAAATTGGTCCACTAGTGGTCCATTTTGAATCAAAAAATAGCTAAAAATCACAAAACTTGGCAATATATGACTTTGTATAACATGTTGTAATAATTAAATTTTAGTGTTGTGGTTTATTGCGATTTTTAGCGTAAATCTGTCTGTTAATCACTTGGTCGCTGGTTCGAATCCGGCCCGGGGAGCCACTTTTCTGGAAATAAAACCTTTCCATACTCCACCGTTATTTGTAGATCGCAACCATATCTCGGCTATGATAAGGCATGTGATCCAGCCCGCCCAGCTTTTGATATCTTTTTGAGTAAGCTCATTTAGAATTGTAAATTCGTTCATAACATACAGCCATATTTTCCCCGAGATAAAAGCCATGGTAAGGCTGTAGCTTCTGATGATCCATTTTCGATGTGCGATTATATCTTTTGCTCTTATACTTGTGTAGCTTAGCCATGTTGTCATAGCCCATAAGCTAGTCATTGTGGTAATGCCTGTGGCTGCGGTAATAGAGCTTTGGGCAAAGGCGAGTGGTAGTGCTGTAAAGGCTGCACACAAACAGCATAAGACGTATATTTTACCACAGAGACGGTGCATATTAAGATGTCTTTTGCGTATTGGTTTATGAAACAAGAGTGGTCCGACTACGCATGGAGGGATTGAGAGTAAAATGTGAATGAGAAGGATATAGTTGTTTATCGCAGGTTTTGCAAAAAATGGCGAGGCGATAGGCGTGTCAGAGAGCAAGTTATGAGTTGTGAGATAGCTTATTGTAAGGTGAATGCTTAGGGTTGAGAGAATGCATATCGGAATCAGAAGTGTGGGTGTTTTGTCGATTATATTGTGATTGAATTTTTTTGTTTTTATATCTGTAAAAATAATATCTGGCATGGCACTTTTCTTTTTTATGTTTGAAGTGATAGAATTAATCAGCGTGCAAAGATGCTGATTGATTGATATTTAAGTGAAGTTGTATGGGGCGTCAGATATAATATCTTGGGTGTTTTGTTTAAAACGCGGCTTTTTAGCGCAGACGCCATGGATAATTTAAGTATAAATTCTTAATTATGAAAAAACAATTAATGCCTTTTTTTTCGCGTGCCAGGGGCAAAAATCGAGACAAATATTTAGAGTAGAAATAATCGTCATGATGACCACATCATTGATAATAATTAGTTCGTAAAGTATCAAGAACGATGAGCTGGTTTCCTTTTTCCAAAAAAACCAATATGATCCCAAAACATTAGAAAATTAAATACTTTTAAGAAATTTTTATTCCCAGTAAGTCTCAGAGAATTTAACTATTTCTAACTGTGCTGACGACGTACACTTAGCAATACGCAGTGAAATTTAAAGATGTTTGATGATTAAGAACAGCTAACTTAAAATAGGATTATAATTTAAGTCTTGACTGTATAATTCAGGGAACCAATGTTTTAGCTCAAAATCTGCTTCTTCGAAATTTCCTGATGTATGGACAATGTTTTGTATTGAACGCTTTTCTAAAATAGGTTGTTCATTGGCGTCCGATCCAAACCTTCCTCTGATAGTATCGGGTTCTGCACGAGCCGGAACAGTCGATCCAGATAAGTTTCTAACACGTTGGATTGCATCTTCACCTTGAATCACAAATGCTTTTATTGGGCGGGATAACATGTACTCAATAAGCCGGTCCCGAATGACATCACCTATTTCAATAGGGTCATTTGTACCGAATGCTTCATTAGGATCGATATTCATTTTTTCACAGAGACTTAAATTTCCTTCTCCAACATTTCTTTTCCATTCATCATCAAAAGCATAATGCGCTTCAAAATGGCTTCTTGTTGGGTGTATCTCTTTTTCGTGCGTAACTACTAAGCCCGCATCTTCAATCATTCTCTTGATGGGGCCTTCAAGATTTTTCTCAATTCCATCAGGCTTGATAAGCATAAGCGTAGATTGCATTCACCATTTTCTCCGTATTTAAGGTTCCATATGATCGTTTTCTAGAGTTTGATCTCTGGATTGCTCATAGGCGGCTTTATATTCCATAACTGAGCTGCTGTCAATTTTCAAAGTTTCTGCCGCGTCTCTCGTAAAAATTTCCCATAAATCGTTTCCTGCATTGGCGGCCTCTGCTGCTCCTAAATCACTGCCGAAGTCAATCATGACGAGTTCCCCTGCGTCATCTAGGCGTAAATCCCTCATGATGCCGCGTGCTATTGGTTTGTATCCAAGTCCTGAGAGCACGCCAAATATTTTTGCTGATTGTTCTAATGTTTTACCCATATCAATTGCAGCGGCATCATGAATATCACGTTCTATGAACTCGTCTAAAACCATGGCGTTATACTCGCCCCATAGCTTTGGAACACGAACACCATGACTTTCTATATGCTTTCTTCGTTTTATTATATCGTCTGTATATGGTCCAGGAAGCATACTCGTAGATGCTTTGAGAATCAAATGGGGGTCAACTTCTTGATCTGTTCTTAGATGGAATGATAATGCATAAGTTTCTCCGCCGAGTCTTGTCCATTTATCCTGATCACACTCTATTCCTGTTACGGTTGCTCCTGAGCCTACAATGCCCAGACTCGTTACAGCATCTGGGAAATTATCTTTACCAGCGATATCAACAATTTCTTTTGCAACAGAAATTTCTAAATCGCCCAATATTCCCGCTGGATCAGATTTTTTAGTAATCTGATCTCTGGTTATTGTAATATGATTTGCCAATTTTATACCCCTTTTATTATTGATATTAGCCTAGAAAAGTTAATTTATGCAAGATTTAGATCATACAAGTTATTTGTGTTTTGTCTTAAAATTTTGTTGCATGAGTTTGATCAGCAAAAACGATAGGGACTTGGCTGTTTTAAAACAGGCAGAAGCTGTGACCAAAGGCAACAGAACCGATTGCTTCCCACAAATTGATCTTGAAGCTGATTTGGCAGTCTTTGAAAACCGTCTGGATGTTTTGGTTGGGGAAATGCCTGATGGCGATGAAGGTTGATTTAATTGCGGCTGATGCAGATATTGGCGCGGCGATTGCGGATCGTTTCCCACGCATTACAATCAATAGCTCTTATATGTATTCCGATACGGCTAGTTTGGTGGTCCGGTGGCTATGCTTATGGGCGCTTTTGTTTGCCATATTATGTATTAGGTTTTTTCTTTAAGATATTTGCAAATATATTGTAACCATTCTCGGGATTCTCCGGGATCGGCAAAAAAATCCGAACCAAGCTTCTCATGAATAAAATATTGTAACTCCTCATCATCCAGATCACTGTCAATTATCCAAGTAAGGTCGTTTATGGCTTTTTTGACAGATTCTTTACTACTATCCTTGTAAAAGCGTTCGAGAATTTCTTCATCATCTTCTTACAAGTCTACGTTATTTAATGAATTCGAATAATATTCAGAAAAATATGTTGTTAGCTCCGTCATATCAGCATCATATAGTCTATCTCTGATAGGGCGGGCGTCTAAGTGCACTTGGATGAAGTCTTTTGCACTCATTAATAATTCTCTATCGGCAGCAACATCTGCTCCAAGTTTTTCTTTAAAAAAAATATCAATTTCTGCATCATTCATGTCGCTTTGTAAGATCTGCTCAAGGCTTGATTTCATCATATTAGCAGAATGTAGGCTTTCCCATTTTATAAAGCTGTTCAGATATTCTTCCAATGTTTCACCAGCCTCTTTATTCCTATAAAAAACAGTAAAAAACAGTCTGGCTTCGGACATGTTTTGATCATAGAGAGAATGTCTGTTCTTTTTGATATCTATGGCATCGGTTGAAAAAGAATGATGTTTCTGAATGTATTGGTATACATCCATCAGCCATATCCTTGTGTCTTTAGGATCAGTGAAAAACGGTATGCTCAGTTCTTCATGCGCAAAGTCGCGAAGCTCTTTATCGCTGATATCACTATCAATCATTTTTTTTATTTGGTCCAAGGCAGCTTTGATAGAATCTTTATCATTCCAGTCTATAAATTTATAATTCTCGGCATCTTCTGGTGCAATCTCTTTAGGAAGCTTCCAATAATAATAGGCAAAAAAAGAGTGAGCATCATACATAGGCTTGTCCCATAATGGATGCTTTTCTTCTGTCAGGTTTTTCTCAAAACAGCCGACTTTCTTTATGTAATCGTAGATGTATTCCAACCAATTTTGAGACTCACCAAGCGCTGCAAAGTATGATGACCCTAATTTTTGATGAATGAAATTTTGTAGTTCTTCATCCTCCATATTGCTATCAATTATTTCTTTAAGCTCTATTCCAATTTTTTTTATTGTATTTTTGCCAAGTTCTTCTATGACAATATCAATAACTCCTTCATCTGTGTCTGCGATATCTCCGGCCGCTCCGTCGTAATAATAACAACCAAAAAAATTTTCTAATTTTGGAAAGGATTTGTTCCATAAAGGATGTTTCTGTTTTTGGGTCATTATGATGTTTCACCTTTTTGTGGATAGGCTGTTAAAACTTATCCAGTTTAAGGATTTGTTTTTTGTTTGATAATTTTGCAGATATTAATCAGCCATTCCCGTGATTGTCCAGATGCGGCAACATAAGCTGACCCCAGCTTATCGTGAATAAAGTCATTGAGTTCGTCATCATCCATGTTGCTATCAATTAACTCCTGAAGTTGTACGGATGTTTTTTGAAGAAAATCTTGGGAGTTCCATTCAATGAGTTTATCAATCACACCCTCGTCTGTATCTGCAATATCGTGGGCGGCACCATCGAAATAACAACCTGAAAAAAAGTCTTTCGCCTCTGCAAGCTCTTTGTTCCATAAAGGATGTTTATTTTTTTGGGTCATTTATTGATTAACTTTGCTTTGGAGATAATCACGGATGCGAATGAGCCAATTGCGGGAATCGCCTTCTGGGGCAAGAAATTCTGATCCCAACTTTTCATACATAAAGCCTTCGATTTCCTGATCTTTCATATCACTATCTATTACTTCTGTGAGCTGTTCTGCCGTTTTTAGAGCATGATCTACGCCATCCGTTTTGATGTATTGATCAAGTAAATCTTCTTCCTCTTCGGCAATATCTTTTGAATCTGCTCCATAATAATATAAAAATAGCTTTTCAGCTTCCTTCATCGGCTTTTTCCAAAGGGTGTGCCTATTATTTTTGTTCATTATTGTGTTTGTCCTTTCTCGGGATGTATCTACCCTCAAGGTTTACCCTTCTGTTTCTCTCCCAATTTCTTTTTGATATAATTGTAAATGAATATTAACCAATCACGCGACTCCCCTTGGGCAGCAAAATAATCTGAGCCTAATTTTTCATGAATAAAGTTTCGTAATTCGTTATCTTCCATGTCGCTATCAATTAATTTTTTAAGTTGTTCAGCTATTTTCTCAGCAAATTTTTTTCCATCCCACTCAAACACTTTTTCAATAATTTTCTCATCTGTATCTGCTATATCATGAACAGCACCGTCGAAATAATAGCTAGAAAAAAACTCTGTAGCCTCCTTGAGTTCTTCATTCCAAAGGGTGTGTCTGTTATTTTTACTCATTATTGTGTTTGTTCTTTCTCGGGATAAGCTGTTAAAACTTGCCAGCCATTAGGCACTTGTTTTAGGAATTGATCTTGCTTCTAAGGTAATCACGGATGCGAATGAGCCAATTGCGGGAATCGCCCTTACGAGCTATAAAGTCAGAGTCTAACTTATTATACATGAAATCTTCGATCTCCTGATCTAGCATCTCGCTTTCAATAATCTCCGTGAGTTGCTCAACTGTTTTTTGTGCATTTTCAACACCATCCCACTCAATAAATTTATCCAGCAAATCTTCTTCTTCTTCTGCTATATCTTTTGATGCTTGGTGATAATAATTTAAAAACAATCCATTTGCTTCTGGCATAGGTTTATCCCATAGAGCATGCTTCTGTTTTTCGTGCTTCATATTTATCCTTTCTCTGGATAGGCTGTTAAAACTTGCCAGCCATTAGGCGCATGTGGGTCACGTTTTATAATAACTTTTACACCATTAACATCACTGATTTTTCCACTAGGTCCATGAAGAGAGCGCCCTGTTGTTTCTGAAAAACTATGCTTTAATACAAGAGACCTATTTGAATTTCCATTTAGCCAATTCGATATTTCCTTTTTATTATTTTGCAAAGTGCGCTCAATAAAACGCTCTGCTTCCCTTAAAGACCGAAATGTTGATACTTCTGCTGTTTTTGTTCCATCTCGTCTAATTAATGTTTTATCATTGGCATAGCGGTCTTTCAGGCCTTTATTGCTCAGGCCCACATGGCGTTCGATGGTGTGCCCATTAGCTCGCCCGCCCTCATGTGCTATCAATCCTTTTCTTAAGTATCTATTCTTGGCCCAATGACTGGGATTGGAGCTTAATATCTCGGATATGAATTTGCCGTAATTCTGGCGCTCGTAAAATATGGTATTCTTTTTATTTCCAAGCTTTTGAACAGCATTATGTTTTTCCCTGAATTTTTTGATAATTGAATCACGGTGAAAATTCTTGGCATCGCGACCGTGTCTGATTTTTTTATCTTTCCCGTGATTACTCCGTCCGCGATTGGAATTGATCTCTGTGATGCTTTCCGAAGGTGCGTTGTATTCTATCGGCGCGTGGGAGGGAAATGCCCATAAGGGGCTTACGGGTAAGGCACACCCCAAAATTAAAAAGGCCAAGATGATGAGATTATGTTTTGTTTGACGCATAGAGTTTTGCCTCTAGACTAGCGCCAGTCCCATTCATTGTCTGGTTCGGGCTCGCCAGTGCTGTAGCTCCATGTGGATTGGCCAAGGTTGCATCCGCTGCCATCGGGGCATTCATCATAGGCAAAAGGCGAAATGACGACTTTGCGTGGGGCGACGTGAATGCGGCATAAATCAGGAACTTCGGGTGTGAACTGCGCGACCATTTCTTTCATGCGCTTTCGCATTTTTTCGGCGTCATCTTTCCATTTTCGTGATTTCTCAGGTACCAAGACCATTGCATCAATCAGGTCGCGCATTGAGGCATCTTCGTCATAGAGCAAGAATCCAACGACTTCCTGATTGACGGGAATTTTGTTGAAGTCGCATTTGAGCATATCGTTACATGTGCCGTTTGGGTGGCGCATCATTTTGCCGTTGGAGCGCAAGACCATCAGGCGAATTTCCGGTGGGCTTGGATGGAAGGCATTACCCATAAGACCCATAATATTCACTGGAGATTGCATGAATGTGTGCGGGCAACCATCCCATGGCATTTCATCGGTTTTGCTTTGTTCAACCCAGACGTTCAGGTTTAATTCATGCGGAATTTGCGGGTTGATCCAAACATTTTCATTTTCTGCATTTTCCTGTGCACGTGCAGGAAAGCTTATGGTCAGGGCCAAGGTCAAAATTAAGAAAATGCGGATCATAATCATACCCTTTTGTTTAGTTTAGTGCGCTAGTAGCAGTTTGACTTGTGCTCTAAGTTTTTTTTCACGATCTCTTAGAGCTTTGAGTTCCTGTTCCTGTAGCGCGGTTGTTGATGACGAGGCCATATTTTGTCTCAGATTTACATCGCGCTGTAAATTAGCCAGTTCGGTAGCGGCTTCGGAGTTTTGTTTTCCAGCTTTGCGCAAATCTTCTTGCAGGCGGCTGATATCGGATGAGAGTGCATTATATTGTTTTTGAACTGAGCCAAGCTCGCTGCGCACGTCTTGTTGTGTTTGGATAGTGTTGGCTTGTTCTGAGCGTAATTGAGCGCCGCGTTGTTGTTCAGCTTGCAGAACTTGGCGTTTTTGTGCATTGGTTGCGGCGCAGCCTCCCATCGCGCATTCATAGGCGTTCATAGTCTGACAGCCAGTCAGACCGAAAAGAAAAACAACAGGCAGGAGCATTTTAGAGTTCTTCATTGTTCTTGGTTTTCCTTAGTTAATGTTTGTTTTGAATTAGCCGACTGAAACTTTACGCTGGTGTACTAAATCTTTAACAGTTGTTTCAAGGGTTTCAATTTTCTTGTTTAGCTCTGCACGTTCGGTTTCGATCTGGGCTGCTTTTTGTGGATCGTCTTTGCGCACTTCATCGGCAAGCTTATTCCATTCTTTCGAGCTTTTCTTCATGCCTTTGATGGTCTTTTTCAAATATTCTGTGTTGTTGTCAACCGAGGCAAGCTGTGCATTGGCTTCTTTCTTTGTGATTTGTCCAGAATCCAGTTTTGACTTGATCGCAGCGATTTTTGCGCGGTCTGCAGCGATAACATCATTGGCTGTTCTAATCGAGCGGGACATTTCCGCATTTTCCTGACGTGCATTGCCGATTAAATCATCCAAAGTGGCTTCTTCTTCTTTATAAGCTTTGACACGGTCTTGAACTATGAGGCCGGCAATAAGTCCGCCAGCTGCATGCCAGCTTGAACCAGCTGTAAGTACCGACCTTT
>DCKO01000115.1:18436-28622 GCA_002320665.1 Micavibrio sp. UBA1672 | reverse complement strand
GGTGAAGTTCGTTGTTGAGTTGAAGGTTATATGGCGGGTCGGCAAATATACAATCTACGGATTTTTTGGGAAGGCCACGCATGAGTTCTACGCAATCACCGGTCAGAATGGTTTCTGTGGACGAAAGTACTTTTTGTCTTGCCATAGTCGATTTCCTTTTGATTTGAAGCCGAATCATGAGTCAAAATGGAGTCTAGGTCAAGGAGTTTTTGAAAATAATTTTATGGATTCCCATAACTGAGTCAGGGGCTTAAGAAAAGATTCTCAAGTTAAATATTGGATGATTCCAGTATTCGGCGCACAGGAGCAAAGCTCTTGCGGTGGTGCGGGGTAATGCCGTGAGTTTCTAGTGCGGCGATGTGGTCTTTGGTCGGATAGCCTGCATTTCTCTCCCAGCCATAATGAGGGAATTCCAAAGCTAGTTTTGTCATTAGGATATCGCGGTGGACTTTGGCGATGATAGAGGCCGCGGCTATGGAAACCGATTTTGAATCGCCTTTGACGACAGCTTTGGCTGGGCATGGCAAATTAGCCGGAATTTTATTGCCATCAATCAAAGCAAAAAAAGTGTCATTTCGACTGAGCGAAGCGCATGGAGAAATCTTTTTTAGATCCCTTGACTTCGCTCGGGATGACACTGAAAGAAAAGCTTGTTCCATGGCTTTTAGGCTGGCTTGGAGGATGTTGATTTCATCAATTTCCTTTGGAGAGATTTCGGAAATTGCGTAGGGGAAGTGCTGCGTTATGAGTTCGTAGAGTTTGTTTCGCTTCGTTAAGGATAGTTTTTTGCTGTCCTTGATTTCGGGGATGAACTCTAATGAGCGTAAGTGATCTGGAATAATGACGCAGGCCGCAACTACGGGGCCGGCTAAGGGGCCGCGCCCAACTTCGTCTATGCCGCAGACTATGCCGTTGTGTTGATCTTCCAAAGCAAAGTCGGGGATGAAGACTTGTTTAGGGTTTCTTGCGGATTGCGGCATTACTTGCCCAAACTCTTGCTGGCGATTTCAAAGATATCCGGCGCGAGGTCTGGTGTTTTCAAGATTTCCTCTAATGACGCTTTCATCATGTCCTGACGGTCTTTTGTGTATCGTGCCCATTCGCGCATCGGGGTGAGAAGTCTTGCCGCGATTTGCGGGTTGATGGTGTTTAGCTCAATTACAGCCTCGGTTAGGAATTCATAACCCGAACCATCCGCCGCGTGAAATCGCACAGGATTCATCATGGCAAAGGCCGAGTAGAGTGACCTAACACGATTAGGATTTTTGATATTGAAATCAGTATGTTGCCTTAGTTCTTTAACCTTGTTTAGAGTTTTGGAAAGGTGGATTTGTGCTTGGGCGCTGAACCATTTATCCACAACCAGTGGATAAGTCTTGAAGCGGTTATAAAAGTCGCCGACGATATGTGCATGCACGTCACCATCGAGTGCGCATCCTAGGAATAGCCCTGCCATGCGGTCGGTCATGTTATTGGCGCTGTCGTAATGGGCTTTAGCGCGCACAGCATCACTTGCGCCGAGTTTATTAGAGAGGATCATGAGCGCTGTGTTTTGCAGGACGCGTTTGCCAATAGCCTGTGCATCACTGCTGAAAGTGGAGTCGGTTCTGTTATCCTCATAAAGTTGTCCAAGTTTATCCCCATAGTTATCCACAAGTGTATTGAGGAGTTTTTCGCGTACTTCGTGGATGGCTTGCGGGTCGATGGTTTTGCGGGTTTGTCCGATGCGGGTAATATCCGGCAGGCTGATCGCGCGTGCCATAAGAGATTTATCTGATTTAGGGTCAAGTGCACGTTCCAGCAAAGAGCCATAGGTATCAAGGAAGGCGGCGGGGGCGTCGATGCCCTCGTCGATCATGCGGTTCAGCGTGAACAGCATATAATTCTGTCCAGCTTCCCAGCGGTTAAAGCCATCAGAATCATGCACCATCAGGAAGGCAAGCTCGTCTTCGCCAAGGTCTGCGCAGAGTTTCACAGGGGCAGAAAAACCACGCAGGACAGACGGCACTTTGGGCTCTTTTTCGATGTTTTTAAGCTCGAAGCTTTGGGCTTTTTCTTTCAAATGCAGGGTTTCGCTTAAGATATCTTTGCCGTGTTCATCAATCAGACCAAGTGTCACCGGAATATGCATGGGTTTTTTGTTCTTTTGTCCCGGTGTATCCGGAATATCTTGCGTTAAGCTAACCGTGTAGGTTTTGGCGGCGTGGTCATAAATGCCCTTGAAGGTTAATTCCGGCGTGCCTGCTTGGGAATACCATAGACGGAACTGGGTGAGGTCGATACCGCTGGCATCTTCGAGGGCTTTGACGAAATCCTCGCAAGTGACGGCTTGGCCGTCATGGCGCTCGAAATATAAATCTGTGCCTTTGCGGTAATTATCACTACCTAAAATCGTGCGAAGCATGCGGATGACTTCTGCGCCTTTCTCATAGACCGTCATTGTATAGAAATTATTGATCTCAATGTAATTATCGGGGCGGATCGGGTGCGCGAGAGGGCTAGCATCTTCGGAGAATTGGAAGCGGCGAAGGTGGCCGACATCATCAATGCGTTGGACATCGCGGGAGTGTGTATCGCTGGAGAATTCTTGATCGCGGAAAACTGTGAGGCCTTCCTTGAGCGAGAGCTGGAACCAGTCGCGGCAGGTTACACGGTTGCCGCTCCAGTTGTGGAAGTATTCGTGGGCTATGACGCTTTCTACGCGCATGAAGTCGCTATCGGTGGCGGTTTCAGGGTGCGCCAGTACAAGGGCAGTGTTGAAGATATTGAGCGATTTATTTTCCATCGCGCCCATGTTGAAATCACTAACCGCGACGATGTTGAAGAGGTCCAGATCATATTCAAGGCCGTAGACTTCCTCATCCCATTTCATAGAGCGCTTGAGGGAATCCATGGCATGATCGCATTGCTTTTCATCACCTTCGCGGACATAGATATAAAGATCAACGTCATTGCCCGACGCGGTTGTGAAGGTGTCATGGACATGCACCAGATCACCAGCGACAAGTGCGAAGAGGTAGCAAGGTTTGGGATAAGGGTCTTCCCAGATTGTGAAGTGGCGGTTTTCATCGACTTCGCCGCCATCAACGCGGTTACCGTTGGAAAGTAGAACGGGGTGTTTTTTATCTGCTTCGATGCGCACCGTGTAAGTTGTTAGAACATCGGGACGGTCTGGGAAATAGGTGATGCGTCGGAAGCCTTCGGCTTCGCATTGTGTGCAATAGGTGCCGCCGGAATTATAGAGCCCCTCTAAGCGTGTGTTTTTTTCTGGACAAATCTTGGTCACAATTTTGAGGGTAAATTCATCGCCTTCAGGGGCGGGGATCGTCATGGATTTATCGTCTGTCGTGTAACCTTCCAGAGGTTCATCATTTAATGTTATTTCTTCGATCTCCAGTTCCTCACCGTATAGGAATAAATCTTCCTTAGTCGCCGGGTCTTTCTTTTTGTATTTGGTGATGGCGGTAACAAAGGTTTCTCCGTCATGGATATCAAAATCCAGATTAAGGCTCTCGATTTCAAAGGGGAACGGTTTGTAGTCTTTGAGGTATATGGTTTTTGGCGTGTCTGTTCTCATTATTCTTTACTATTCTTTTGCGATTCGGGTTTAGGATATAATGTATGAAAACACCAATCTTGGAAACAGCCCGATTGATTTTGCGTCCGATTTCTTTGGATGACGCGCCCGCTATTCAGAAATATTTTAATAATTGGGATATCATAAAATATATGAATTATCGTGTGCCGTGGCCTTATCCTGATGATGGGGCAGAAAGTTTCATGCATGAGAATATTTTGCCTCGCATTGCCAAAGGCGGGCTATATGTCTGGGCGATTACCGAAAAGGGCGGTGATGATGAGTTGATAGGTTTGATTGAATTCAATCAGGATGATCATAGCGAGGATAACCGCCATTTCTGGCTGGCACAGCCTTTTCATGGGCATGGTTATATGACCGAGGTAGTTTGTGCTATCAATGATTTTGTTTTTGAGGTGCTTGGTCTTGAGCGCTATGAGGTCAGTAACTCGATCGGGAATATAGCATCGCGGCGGATTAAGGAAAAAACAGGGGCGGTGTTTTTGAAAACCGTGCCATGTGACTTCCATTCCGGTGATACTATTTCCGAGCGATGGGAAGTCACGAAGGCAAGCTGGGCAGAGGCAAAAAAGGAACTAAAATGAAAACAGCGACTTTGGAAACAGATCGATTAATTTTGCGCCCGGTTTCTTTGGATGATGCGCCCGCGATCCAGAAACATTTCAATAACTGGAATGTAATTAAGACGCTGAGCACAGCAGTGCCGTGGCCTTATCCGGATGACGGGGCATTTTGCTTTTTGAATGATATCCTTTTGCCGAGTATTGCCAGAAACGAGGCCCATAGTTGGGCGATTGTTATTAAATCAAATGGGGATGAGCTAACAGGACTTATGACGTTGCGTCTTGTTCCAGATGCAGATGGAACACATCGAGGGTTTTGGCTGGCGGAGCCGTTTTGGGGGCAGGGCTATATGACCGAAGCGGTTTGTGCAGTCCATGATTTTGCCTTTAATATTGTGGGGATGGACAAGATTGTTGTTGCGAATGCCGTTAAAAATATTGGGAGCCGGCGTGTTAAGGAAAAGACGGGGGCTAAATATCTTGGGCGATGCGAGATTGAGCACCATGAGGGTGGTAGTAAGGCGGAGCTTTGGGAAGTCACGAAGGCAAGCTGGAGCGAGGCGAAGAAAAAGTTAACCTATTAGTCTATGGAGTTTCTTTTTCTTATCTTTAAAAAAAAATGAAAAGGGCAACAAAATCAATATAATACCAATCATTAATAGCCATGGGTGAAAAGTATAAATATCACACTTGTCTTTCCATATTTTTTTTGCTTTAGATGTGCTATCGTTGTTTTCATTCTCATATGGTCCGGATACGGTGTCCAGCATAAGGTGCGTGCATAAATCCATTTCACGAGGATAGCTGGAATATAAGAGATTCCTTTCTATTTTTGCAAGAACTGACTTATCCTTCATTTTTACAAAAGACGAGTCATGTATAAATATAATGCCGAGTGTTAAGCATATAATGCCCAAACTATATTTTAAGGCTTTTGATATCATGATCTAAACTTCTAGCACCATATCATTTCTATGTACGAGGACATCGCGTCCAGCGAAGCCTAATATATCTGGGATTTCACGACTTTGTTTGCCTTTTAGGCGGTTTGCATCTTCGGCGCTATAGGCGCTGATCCCCATAGCGATACGATTGCCAAGGCCATCGCGTATCTCGACCGGATCGCCGCGTTTGAAATCTCCATCGACAGATTTAACCCCGACGGGAAGCAGGCTTTTACCTTTATGTAGAGCTTGAATAGCGCCATCATCAATAGTGATAACCCCTTTGGGTTGCATATGCGCGCCTAGCCATTTCTGCCGTGCGCTCAGGTCGCAATACTGAGAGATGAATATGCTTGAGCGTTTTTCGGCGTGTTCGCAAAGGTCCTTTAGCGCGTGGCTTGGGCGTCCATCTGTGATGATCAGGTGAATGCCGGATTTTATGGCCGAGATTGCGGCTGTGATCTTGCTTTTCATCCCACCAGTGCTTAAGCCCGCCGTGGCATCGCCTCCCATTTTGATATGCTCTTCGGTAATCTGGTCTATGACGGGGATATGCTTTGCTTGTGGATCTTTTTGTGGATCACTTGTGAATAATCCGTCAATCGTTGAAAGCAACACAACCGCGTCTGCTAAAATCATCTGCCCGACACGCACAGCCAGCCTGTCATTATCGCCGAATCTGATTTCTCCGGTGGAGACTGTGTCATTCTCGTTAATAACGGGGATAATGTTACGCTCAAGCAGTGTATAAAGTGTTTCGCGGGCGTTCAAATTCATGCGCCAGTTTTCTGTATCGCCGACGGTTAGCAAGACTTGCGCGGTGATGATATCCAGTTTTTCAAACGCATCGTGATAACCGTGAAAGACATGAAACTGTCCAACCGCAGAGGCAGCTTGTTTTTGTGCCAAGGGGATTTTATCCGGCGCTGTGTTCGGGGAAATGCCCAAGGCTTTACGCCCCAAGGCAATGCCGCCCGAGGAGACTATAACAACTTTCTTTCCCTGATCTTGTAGGGCTTTGACATCTTGCGCCAGAGCATCTAGCCAGCTTTGATTGACCTGATCTAACTCTGACCCGCGTACGAGAACAGAGCCGATTTTAATCACGATGATTTTGGCTTCGCTTAAAATGTCGAGGGTTGAATGGGCTGGGTCTGTCATGTCGGTTCGAAAGGTTGCTCTTCTTCGTCCTTGCGTTTTTGTTCTTCCTTATTTTTGTAAACAATTTCAGCAAGTTTGAATAGCAAAGGATCGATGTTTTCCCCCGAGACGGCAGAAATAATGTGAACCTCTTGACCTGTTTTTTCTTCAAATTCTTTGGCGATCTCAGCGGATAACTCCGGTCCGAGCGCGTCAGATTTGTTCAGTGCGATAAGCTCATGGCGATCGGTTAATCCTGCGCCATATTCTTTAAGCTCGTTTCGGATGGTTTCGTAAGCTTCGGCTGGGTCATCTTGCGTTATATCAATCAGGTGGAGCAGGGCGGCTGTGCGCTCTACGTGCCCGAGGAAGCGGTCACCTAGTCCTTGGCCTTCATGTGCGCCTTCTATCAGGCCGGGGATATCGGCAATGATAAAATCACGTTCTCCGGCACGGACAACGCCCAGATTGGGGTGAAGGGTTGTGAAGGGGTAGTCGGCGATCTTTGGTTTGGCATTCGAACATGCCGCTAGAAATGTTGATTTTCCAGCATTAGGCAAGCCGACAAGGCCGATATCGGCAATAAGTTTTAGACGCAACCAGACAGCGGCTTCTTGCCCGTCCCATCCGGGTGTGGCTTTACGCGGGGCTTGATTGGTCGAGCTTTTATAATGGGCATTCCCAAAGCCGCCGTCACCGCCCTTCAGGAACAGGACTTTCTGGCCTGCTTCGGTCATATCTATCAGAATAGTTTCCTTGTCTTCATCAAGGATTTGAGTGCCTACGGGTACTTTGATAATGCAGTCATCACCGCCAGCGCCAGTTTTGTTCCTGCCCTTGCCATGTTCACCGGGGCGGGCGCGGAAGTGTTGCTGGTAGCGGAAGTCAATCAATGTGTTGAGTGTATCAAAGGCTTCGAAATAGACATCGCCGCCTTTGCCGCCATTCCCGCCATCGGGACCACCAAATTCTACATATTTCTCACGACGGAAACTCACGCAGCCCGGTCCGCCATGTCCGCTTTCTAGATATATTTTTGCTTGATCAAGAAATTTCATCGTAAAACCATATTATCATTAAAAAAAGGGGGCGAACCCCCTTGATTATAAACTTTAAATAAATCCTTTAAGGCTTTGATTACTCAGCTGCTTTTGCTGTTTCATCATTTGATGGGACAATGTTTACAACCGAGCGGCCTGTTCTACCTTTGGAGAAAAGCACCTGACCATCCAAAAGAGCGAATATTGTGTGGTCTTTACCGATTCCAACATTTTTGCCTGGCTGGTATTTTGTGCCGCGCTGACGTACGATGATGTTACCGGCAAGAACTTCCTGACCAGCGTATCTTTTGACGCCTAGTCTACAGCTTTCTGAATCGCGTCCGTTCTTGGAACTACCACCTGCTTTTTTATGTGCCATAATGTTTCTCCTTCAAATGTCTTTGCGTTTTTTATCTAACGCTAAATCTCTTTTCAATTATTGTGCCGAAATTAAGCTGCCTTGATGTCAGTTACCTGAATCATTGTAAGATCCTGACGGTGGCCTTTTTTACGGCGGTAATTCTGACGACGCTTTTTCTTGAACACTGTAATTTTAGGGCCGCGTGTCTGAGCAACGATTTTTGCTTCGACTTTCGCACCTTTAACAACAGGCTCGCCAACTTTTGCTGTTTTACCGTCAACAAGCATCAGGACTTCATCAAGAGTGATCTTGCCACCTTCTTTTCCTTCAAGCTTTTCAACGAGGATTTTGTCGTCCTTTTGAACTTTATATTGTTTTCCACCTGTTTTAACTACCGCAAACATCGCTTTAATATCCATCTTCTAAAAAATAAAATTATTCTTTGTGCACCCTGACATCACTGGTCAGGCGGCGAAAGAAACCATAATTCCCAAGTTGTGTCAAGAAATTATCAAAAAAAGGGTATGGTTTTCAATTAAATAATTTCTTTTCTTGTCTAAACGCTCCGTAGGCTGGAGAAAATAACATGCTCAGGACTAAGCAAATGCCACAGATTACGGCGATCATGGCGGCTGCGTTGATGCTGTGTTCCAGTCCTAGGGAGATAGGCAGGAAGGCTGCGCAGTAATAGCCTGTGATAGCGCAGAACACGCCGATCAGGGCGCTTAACCATATCTGGGTTTCCATGCGATCGCAGAGCATTCTTGCGCTGGCGGCGGGGCAGACAAAGAGCGCGATGACAAGGATTGATCCAGTGGCCTCGAAGCAGCTTACGGCGATTAGGGCTGTCAGGATAATTTGGGTGAGGTGCAAGGTGGTGACTTTTTGTCCTTGGAGATTGGCGTAGAGCGGATCAAATGTGCTGATACGTAATTCCTTGAAGAAGAGAATCAGAAATCCAAGTGTTAGGGTTAGCATGATACCTAAGGTTTTAATTTGTGTAGGCATGGTTTCGTAGGTAAATGGATCTACCCAATAGGTGAGTTCCAATGCACCATATAAGACATGTTGTGTGTCCAGATGGACGCGTCCACCGATGAAGGTTTCAAGGAACACAACACCTAGAGCAAACATTGTTGTGAAAACGGTGCCGATGGCTGCCCCCTGTTCGATGCGGGCGTAGTGTTGCAGCGCATAGACACTTAGGACCGCAATCAGGCATGATAGCGTAGAGCCGAGCATGACATAAAGTATGCTAAAAGAGCCGCTCAGGAATACGCCCATGACGATGCCGGGTAGAACGGAGTGGCTCAGGGCGTCGACCATGACGGCTTCTTTCCTTAGAACCAGAAAACTACCCATTAGGGCGCAAAGGATGCTGGCGAGTATGACGATCAGGAGCGCTGGAAAATCTACCATAAAGAAGGTCTCGTTAAACATGGATTAACCTCCGCACTGGGGTGAGGAGTAAGCTGAGCGATAATAATCCGGCGCATGACAGGACAATTATCGCGCCTGTGGGGAGGTCGTAGAAAAATCCGCTAATGATAACGCCATTGGTACAGGCTAGGGCCGCGATCACACAGGAGAGCATGACCATGGTTTCGCTATTGTTTGTCCAAAGGCGCGCTGTGATGGGCGGTATAATAAGAAGAGCGAGGATCAGAATTAACCCGACGGTTTTTAAGCCTGTACAGATGACGAGGATCATAAGAAGTAAAAGCAGATTTTCGGTTTTTTTGCTGCTGATCCCTAAAAATTCTGCATTAATCGGATCAAAGCATAATAGCCTTAGGGCTTTGAAGTTTAATATACCCAGCACCAAAACCAGAAGGGCTATGCTTGAAAGCATAAAGAGATCGACTTGTGTCAGGCCCGATACTTGGCCCAAAAGGAAGGAACTTAATCCTGCACGATTACCTGTGCTCAGGGTTTGTATATAGCTAAGAATAACAAGTCCAAGGCCATAAAAGCTGCTCATGACGCTGGCGATGGCGACATCAGGAGAAAGGCGCGTATTATTGACGATCCAGCGTACCGAGGTGGCACCGAGTAGGGCTGTGATGCCAGAGCCTAGAAGAAGCAGGGGTAAGAACTTACCACCATTTAAATCCAAAGATAGGGCGAGTAAAAACCCAATACCAAGACCGGGTAGGGTTGCGTGGGTCATGGCATCGGAAATCAGGGCTTCTTTGCGCAGGACCAGAAAGCTGCCGACTAGCCCGCATGATAATCCGAGCATAATAGTCGCGCTCAGGACAAGGATAATATTGTAGTGCTCAAGGATAAAAGACATTATGCGGCCATCCCGCCATAGACTTTGATCAGATTTTCTTGCGAGAGGGCTTTATCGGGCGCGTCATCCGTGACCAGTGTTTTGTTCACCAGTAATATCCGGTCAAAATGCTCTTTGGCGCTTTGCAGGTTGTGGTGGACGATCAGGATTGTTTTGCCTTTGGCTTTGAGATTCTTAAACAGGTCAAAGAGTAAATCTTGTGTTGTCTGGTCTATGCCTGCCATAGGCTCGTCCAGAAATAATG
>DCKO01000115.1:15462-18111 GCA_002320665.1 Micavibrio sp. UBA1672 | reverse complement strand
GTCAGCATCTTGCGCCAAGGCACGAGCCATAAAGACGCGTTGTTGTTGCCCGCCAGAAAGGTTGCCGATTTGCCTGTGTGCGTAATCGGCTAGTTTGACTTGCTCCAGATAAGACATGGCTTGGGTGCGATGGGATTTTGTGATGCGTTTCAGAAGACCTATGCGTGGGTACATACCCATTAAGCAGACATCCAGAGCGCTGACGGGGAAGTTCCAGTCAATAGAGCTGCGCTGGGGGATGTAGGCTATTTGGGTTTTATGATCCTTGAGTGTGCCGCCAAAGAATTTCACATCGCCTTCATAGGGGATTAAATCAAGTATGCTCTTTACCAGTGTTGATTTTCCTGCGCCGTTCGGGCCAAGAATGCCAATGATTTCAGACCCTTGTGCCGTGAAGTTGACATTTTGCAGGGCGTTATCTTGCTGTCCGATATAGCGGCAGGATAAATTTTCTACAATAAGTGAGGCAAGCTTACTCATTCCTTTACAGGGCTTTCTATTTCTTTGGCGGGTTTTTCTTTTGGAATTTGTCCTTTTAAGGCCTTGGTGATTGTGCTGACGTTGTGTTTCATCATACCTATATACGTGCCTTCCGGTGTTCCGGCCTCACCCATGGCATCAGAAAATAGCGAGCCGCCCATGGCAACCTTATGACCTCTGGCGGCTGCGCCTTCGATGATGGCCTTGATATTATGATCGCCAACAGAAGTTTCAATGAAGACGGCCGGGATTTCGCGTTCTACCAAAATATCAACAATTTCTTCAATGCGCTTGATGCCTGCCTCGCTTTCGGTGGAGATACCTTGAATGCCGATCACGTCAAGGCCATAGGCGCTGCCGAGATAACCGAAGGCATCGTGAGCTGTGACAAGGACTCGTTTTTCCTCTGGTATGGTTTCTATTTGTTTGCGTATAACTTTATCAAGTGATTTTAACTGATTGATATAAATGTCTAATTTTGTTTTTAAGATTTTGGTTTTGGTTTTTTCTGTTAGGGTGCTGTTTACAAGTAGCGCCGCGGCGATCCAGTTTTGCACATTCATCCAGATATGCGGATCATATTCCGGTTTTCCATCTTTGGAGAATTTATTTAAATGGTCTTTCGGTAGGGCGCTTGTGATAGCAATTACCGGTTTTTCTTTTTCCAGTTTATGGAAGAGGTCTTCCATTTTGCCCTCCAGATTCATCCCGTTATAAAAGATGATATCGGCCTTCAGAAGTTTTTCCATGTCCGAACGTGTCGGGCGATAGAGGTGGGGGTCTATACCCGGGCCCATAATGAAGTCTACTTTTGCCGAGTCGCCAACCAAATTAATGACCAAATCACCGATTTGTGAGGTCGTGGCCACGATATATTCCGGTCGTTTTTCCTGTGCATGGGTGGGGGTAACCGTTAAAAAACTGCTGACGAAGCAGAATAATGCCAATAAAACTTTTCCGAGAGCCATTGTTTTTCCTTCTTACTGATTCACAACACCTTATATATGTTTAGTATAATACTTAAAGTTTAGCCTTGGCAATACTTTTGACATGAGGCGTAAAAACTGTCATAGTGTAAAAATTAGTAATTGAGGGTGATTTATGACTTCTGATACTCTTTTGGCAGATCCCGAAAAACAGGCATCATGGTTTGAGCGCGTAAGATTGGCGCATCAGACGGAAACTGCCGAGGATTATGTCGAGTTAATTGCTGATCTTATTGAGGTGAATGGAGAGGCACGCGTGGTTGATCTTGCGAATCGTTTTGGGGTTTCTCATGCGACTGTAAACAAGACGATTACTCGCCTGAAGAAGGAAGGTCTTGTGAATGCGCAGCCCTATAGATCACTTTTTCTAACCGATGAGGGGCAAAAGCTGGCTGAGATGTGCAAAGAACGTCATATGCTCGTGGTAGATTTCCTGAAATCAATCGGTGTTAGTAATAAGGTCGCTGAGATGGATGCTGAAGGGATTGAGCATCATGTCAGCAAAGAGACCTTGCAAGCCTTTAAGCGATTTATCCGGCTTAAAAAAACCATGACAGGAGCTTAATTTTCCTTTGATTTTCTGGATCAGGCGCGCCATAGTGCGCCTTATGAGCAAAAAAAATCCGAAGAAAAAAAATGAAACAAAAAGTACAGTCCTTGATGCGGTTGAGGATCAGGTTGCCAATGCGCCAAAATTAAGCCTGATGGCGCGTTTGCGTGGGTACTTGATCGCCGGTATTCTGGTGACTGCACCTATCAGTATTACGATTTATTTAACTTATGTATTTTTAACCTTTGTGGATAAAAATGTTGCCAAGCTGTTGCCTAGGGAAATGTATGAGGCTCTCTATGGTGGCACAACAATTCCGGGGGTTGGGCTTGTTATTGCTCTGGCGTTTTTTATTCTTATTGGCTGGTTCGCACGAAATTTCTTTGGTCGACTGATTATTAAGGCTTCTGAATATGTTGTTCACCGCATGCCTGTTATCAGTAAGCTTTATAGTGCAATCAAGCAAATATTTGAAACCATTATGGCAACGCAGTCTCAGGCTTTTCGAGAGGTTGTGATGCTAGAATATCCACGTAAAGGCGTTTGGTCCATCGGCTTTGTTACTGGGAAATCCGAGGGTGAGGTTCAAGATCTTACGGCAGAAGAGACGATTAATGTTTTTGTTCCAACAAC
>DCKO01000115.1:0-15151 GCA_002320665.1 Micavibrio sp. UBA1672 | reverse complement strand
TTTGTTCCAACAACACCAAATCCTACATCGGGTTATTTACTTTTTGTGCCCAAAAAAGAATTAAAGTACCTTGAGATGAGTGTAGAAGAAGGTGTTAAACTTGTGGTGTCGGCGGGTATTATTACGCCGGATTATCATAAAAACAAAGAAAAAGAAGATGAGAAGAAAAGCGTATGAGCCTGATTAAATCAATACAAGAGCGTGATCCAGCTAGACCAACTTTTGCAGAAGTTCTCTTTGCCTATAATGGTTTCCATGCTGTGTGTATGCATCGCTTTAATAATTTCCTTTGGGGGTTAGGATTAAAGGCTCTGGCGCGGTTTTTTGCGAATATAACCCGTATGCTCACAGGGATTGAAATTCACCCTGAAGCAACTATTGGTGCGAATTTGTTTATTGATCATGGCACTGGTGTTGTCATCGGCCAGACGGCGATTGTAGAGGATAATGTTACAATCTATCACGGGGTTACTCTTGGGGGGGTAGGGCGTGCTGGACAGGTTGAGGGGAAGCGTCATCCTACCATCAAAGAAGGGGCTATTATTGGTGCTGGTGCGCAAGTTTTGGGGGATATAACGATAGGTGCGCATGCGAAAGTTGGTTCGAACTCTGTGGTGACAAGCGATATTCCCGATGGTGCGACGGCGATTGGTATTCCAGCGCGGGTGATAGGTGGTGATGATAAAGCGCGCGCTTATGGAATGCCCAGTCGTAAGGAAATGGAGGATGTTACCTTTACGATTGATTGCATTATTCGCGAGATGGGTAAGATAAAGAAAGAACTGAATATGCCGCATGAAGAAGAGTGTGAGGCCAAGTCAGGTGAGAACAAGCAGGAAGCGGCGGAATAATCACCCTTTATTATTATGGAAAATAATATTCTACCCACTCTTCAAATACTTAATTGCCTGATCGCGTTCGAACATATAAAGCAGGGTTTTGATATTCTGGCCGCGCTCCGAGGTTAATTCGGGGTCTTTTTCAATCAAGAGCTTGGCATCAGTATGCGCCGTGGCGAGTAAGTCACCGTGCACTGCCAGATTTGCGATTTTGAAGTGTGCCTCACCGCTTTGCTTTGTACCAAGGATGTCGCCACTGCCTCTTAGTTCAAGATCTTTTTCGGCGATTACGAAGCCGTCTTCTGTATCGCGCATGGTGCTTAAACGCTCCTTTGCGGTTTCGCCCAAGGGGCCGGAATAGAGCATAAAGCAATAGCTTTGCGCTGAGCCTCGTCCGACGCGTCCGCGAAGCTGGTGCAGTTGTGACAGGCCAAAACGTTCAGCATGTTCAATGACCATGATTGTGGCTTCGGGCACGTTGACCCCGACCTCAATCACGGTGGTTGCGACAAGTAAATCTAGCTCTCCGGCGGCAAATTTTTGCATCACGGCATCTTTATCTTCGGCCTTCATGCGCCCATGGACAAGGCCAATGCGGTCAGGGAAGAAGCTCTTGAGGATATCATAGCGATCTTCGGCGGCTTCGAGGTCGATGAGCTCCGATTCTTCGACCAGTGGGCAGACCCAATAGACGCGGTTGCCTTCACTGATTTTTCGTTTTAAACCAGCTATTAAGTCTTCGATTTTCTCTTTGGGAATAAGTAAGGTTTCGATGGGTTTACGGCCTGGTGGTTTTTCATCGAGTTTCGATACTTCGAGGTCACCATAATTGGTCAGTGATAATGTGCGGGGAATTGGTGTGGCAGTCATCACGAGGATATCTGTACTCTTGCTTTTGCTGGACAAGCTCAGGCGTTGATGGACGCCAAAGCGGTGTTGCTCGTCGATAATGGCCAGCCCAAGATCGTGGTATTCTATATCATCTTGGAAAATGGCGTGTGTGCCAATAATAAGCTGCGCTGCGCCGTTTTTGATCTGGTTAACCAAGGTCTCGCGTTTCTTACCCTTATCCCGTCCGGTCAAGATCACATATCTTACGCCTGCGGCCTCAAGCCAGTCTTTCATGCTCTCGGCGTGTTGGCGGGCAAGAATTTCGGTTGGGGCAAGGATAGCGGCTTGTGAGCCGTTTTCGATAGCGTTTAGTGCGGCGAGGCATGCCACGACGGTTTTGCCGCTACCGACATCGCCTTGGAGAAGGCGGAGCATGCGTTTATTCGAAGCCATATCCTCGTTGATTTCCTTAAGGCTTCTTTCTTGCGCGCCAGTTAGAGCAAAGGGTAGGGCTTCAAGCACTTTGGGGCGCAAGATTGAAGATGTTTTGAAGCTGCGTCCGCTGATTGTGACTTGGTTTCGGCGGATCAGGGCGATGGTTATCTGGTTGGCCAGTAGCTCATCATAGGCTAGCCGCGCGCGATGAGGCGTTAGGGGTTCAAGGTCTTTTTCGTTTTCAGGGTGATGAAGCTTAATAATGGCTTCCTTCCAGTGTGGCCATTTGGAGCGCATCATATGCGCACCATCCAGCCATTCTGGGAAGTCCGGAGCCATTTTCATAGCGCTCATAATAGATTTCCGAAGGACTTTATTTGTCACGCCTTGGGTTAATGGGTAAATCGGCTCAACTGTTTGAATATCGGCTTTTTCGGCTATTGTGCCGATAGAGTCAGGGTGAACCATTTGCGCCTTGCCATGGAAATATTCGACTTTCCCACTGATAATGCGCGTTTCACCGAGGGGTAGGGATTTTTCAATCCATGGTTTTTTGGCATGGAAGAAGACCAAATCCATAGAGCCGCTCTCATCAACGGCTTTCACACGGTAGGGTAAGCTTTTGCGGGTGTTTGGCATATGTTTATCTATGCGCACCTGAAGCGTTGCGATCTGTCCATTTGGTGCATCAGCAATCTTGGGCGTAAAGCGGCGGTCAATAAAATCAACCGGGGCATGGAGTAACAGGTCCAGAATTTTGCCGCCATCAATAAGCTTTTCGATGCGTTTTTGGCTGCTTGGGCCGATTCCGGGCAGGATATTAATGCTCCGAAATAGGGTGTCTAAAATAAATGGGCGCTGTTTCATCAATAAAAAGCTTTAAAATTTGAGAATCTCAGGTATTTTAGCCTTATGCTAGATAAAGAAAAACCAAATATTGAAAATAAGCGCAAGCAACTCATTTTCAGGTCAAATCATCGCGGTACAAAAGAGATGGATTTGATTATGGGGTCATATGCAAATGCAAATGTACCCCATTTTAGTGAGGCGGAGTTGGATGATTATGAATCGCTTTTGCGTCATAATGATCCTGATTTGTATAATTGGCTTACGGCGAAAGAAGACCCGCCAGAAGAGGTCGCAAATTTAAGTGTTTTCCAGAAATTGATGGCGCATAAGTTCGCATAAAAAACGCAAATGTTCATGAAACGTTTCACGTGAAACGGTCTGTTTCGTAATTGGCTAAGCCAAAAAGTAACTTATTTTTGCATCTTTTTGAAGATCGCGTGATAGGCGTAGCCTTTGTAGAGGTCTTTAACCACAAGTGCGCCTTTGCCTTCTTTTTCCATCTCACGCAAATGCGCTAGAATCTCTGGCTTATGATAGACATGGAACTTGTCGAGGAACCAGAAAAGCACTTTTCTGAATGTCTTTGGTAATCCCTTTTGAGAGCCAAAATCTACGATATGGATTTCACCTTCTGGTGCAAGTTGGTCGCAAGCGTGGTCCAGTGATTCTTTCCATGGTGGGATAATCGATAGGGCATAGGAGAAAACAATTTTATCGAGCGGCGAATCGATCCCGAAAAGCGTTTCTGGTGCAAAGCTCTGGGAGAAACCTTGCTTTAGTATGATCCGATCTGTTGCTTTTGCCCCCTTAAGGTTACCTTGCGCAGTTTTGAGCATTTCGTCTGATGCGTCTAGTCCATAGAAGCGTGCGTCAGGATATTTTTGAGCCATCTTGATTAGATTGCGTGCTGTACCGCATCCGACTTCGCAAACGGTCTCATTTGCTTCGGGTCTCAGATGTTCAATGAGGTAATCACGCCCAAGTAGGTAGTATTTACGAGACGCATCGTACACATGACGTGTCCAGCGATACATGGTGTTCATATCTTTGCGCGCAAAGTCCTCGCTGTTTTTATCAATTGTATCAATGGGTTGCATGCGTTTCTTAATGTTTTATTTTATACGTTTTTTATCAAGTGTGTAGGTGTGGAAGCCACCATAAATCGAGGAACGGTCTTCGGCTACGGCCTTGGGTGATTCTGATGGATCATAATCCCAAGGTGACAGGTTTTCTTCTGTTAAGGATTCTGTAAGCGGGCTTTCTTCTCCGGCAGTACGGAAAATTACACGCGCACCATCACGCGCAGAAGCCAGAACAGCAGACCAAAGCTCATTAAGCTGATCATCATTCATCCAGTCCTGCGCATCCAGGAAGACATAGCCATCAAATGCATCCGAGCCCTGTGTGGCTAGGTAATCGGTAATCGAGCTATGAATGACTTCTGCATTTTCAGCGTTTTTCTTGACGGTTTCGTAATTTTCTTCCATCAGATAACGTGGGATTGCCTTACGGTTCTCGCGATCATAGCCCTTGCCGAAGGCTTGCCATGCGAAGTAATTCGTCTCAATCGGGAAGTCACAAGCCATGCGCTCTAGACGGGCTTTAAGCAAATTCGCCATATCGCCTTGGGCCGATTCATTCAGATCATCGAATTGTGCGGGGGGAATGCCAAGGCCATAAAGGCTTTCCGGCTTTTTGCACATCATTCGTACGAAACGTTTATTAAAAACTGGTCCGAGTGTACGATCAAAAATAGCGCGTTGCTCATCCATGCTTCGGGCTTTCAAAAGGTCTCTTGGGTCTTGTCCGTACATTTTAGCCACTAAATGAACTGTGGCTATGAATTTACCAAGAAGTCCGTATTTATAGATGTTCTTTTTGAACATATTAATGCGGCGGCCCATAGGGGCAGATTTCTTCTCCCAGAATTTACGGGAAAACTCATCCAGATGAGGGGCTATATATTTATCGTAATTCTCAATATTTTTTGGGTCATCGGCGCAGCCGAAGAACAGGAAGAAGCTCTCATAATCTGGTAAGTGCTTAGCGGCTGCGATTTTAAGGCGGCCCAAGGCCACATGAGCAGGGTTCAAATCAATGGCAGTGACACCTGCAGGGTTTTCAGTCAGATAATTCATGACATTACAGCCACCGGAGCAAATCGTCATGATACGTGTATTCGAATCAATTTTGAGCGCTTTTATATCAACTTCCGGATCTTCCCAGATTTGTGGGTAAACAAAGCCGCGAAATGCAAATGTAAACATGCGTTCCTGTATGCCGCGCTTGGATGTAATTTTATTGCCATGCACCGCTTTTTTAAGCAGGTTGCGGTCAACTTTTGTCTCGGTCTCTTCCGAAATTCTCATATCAGCACTCATTTTCATCTCATATCTCTTGAAATCGCTGGGAAGCTATATATATAAAAAACCTGAATTAATCAAACAAGGCTTAACCTTTCAGGATAAAATTTTTTGCACAATATAGTGAAACAGGATCAAGAGCAAGACATAGAGACGCAAAGACGAGTCATTTATGGCGCGCCGGAGGGGCATGATGCACGCATTTTGGCGGAGTTGGCTAATGGATCCATGCCGCAGGATCGTGTGCATGTGCATATTGCGCTTGATGATACGCGGATTTCTGTCCTTAAGGAATTGCTGGCGTTTTTTGCGCCGAAGGTCAGGGTTTTGACTTTTCCGGCGTGGGATTGCCTGCCTTATGATCGTGTGTCCCCGCATGCGGATATCATTGCACAGCGCGTGGCATGTCTGACGCAGCTTATGGGGTGGGAGCATGAGAAGGAGCGTTATCCTAGAATTTTGCTCACGAGTGTTAATGCTGCTTTGCAAAGGGTGATGCCAGCCTCGGTTCTTCGGGAAGCAAGTTTTACGGCGCGTACTGGTGGGCAAATTAATATAGAGGACTTACAGCTATTTTTAACGCAGAATGGCTATATCCGTAATGAAACGGTTCGGGATGTTGGAGAATACGCTATTCGTGGCGGGATTATTGATTTGTTTCCAGCTGGGTATGAAGCGCCGCTTCGCCTTGATTTGTTTGGTGATGAAATTGAGAGTATCAAGAGCTTTGATCCGCTGAGCCAGCGTACAGAAAGCTCTGTAAAGTCATTTTCACTTCAGCCTGCGACTGAATTTTTTATGGATCAGGATTCTATCTCGCGGTTTCGGGCTAAATATCGTGAGGCATTTGGTGTGGTGCGTGGTTCTGACCCGCTTTATGAGGCTGTCGGTGAGGGGCGGCGCTATAACGGGATAGAGCATTGGTTGCCTTTGTTTTACGAGGAGATGGATACAATTTTTGATTATGCGCCGGATGCCTCGATCAGTATGGATATGCACGGTGCAGATGCTTATCGGGAGCGCACTGAACAGATCAAGGATTTCTATCAGGCGCGCAAGACTTTACAGGAGGCTGCGCAGAATAAAGGTAAAGATGCGCAAGGTGCGGTTTATAATCCTGTTCCGACCCAGTCCTTATATATAACTGATGCACAGTGGCAGGATTTTACGCAGGAAAGCTATACACTCTCTAATTTTGGTGCGCCGGAAGGCAGGCTTGATGACACTAGCCGCGATGCTGGCGGACGAAAAGGGCGTGATTTTTCTGATCTTCGAGCCATACCGGATGGTGATGTGCTAGGCGGGGCTTTGGAGTATATAGCGCGGCTGAAGGCG
Source organism: Micavibrio sp. UBA1672 (assembly GCA_002320665.1). Lineage (GTDB taxonomy): Bacteria > Pseudomonadota > Alphaproteobacteria > Micavibrionales > Micavibrionaceae > UBA1672. The sequence goes on along the minus strand of DCKO01000115.1, from coordinate 8,499 downwards.
CAGAATAAAAAGGTCATGATTGCGTGTTATTCTGAAGGGTCAAAGCAGCGCCTAGAAGGGATGCTGGAAAAGATATCATCGGCTGATAAGTTTTTGGAATGTGAAAGCGCGGAGGATTTTAAAAAGTTTAAATCCAATAGTATAGGCGTAGCTATTTTAGGGCTAGAGAATGGGTTTGATGCACCGGATCTGGCGGTGCTTACCGAGCAGGATATACTTGGTGATCGACTGACCCGCAAGGCCAAGAAATCCCGTAAGGCTGACAATTTCCTGACCGAGGTATCGGCGCTGGATGAGGGTGATCTGGTGGTTCATATCGATCACGGGATCGGGCGTTTTCTGGAGCTTGAGACCTTGGAGGCGGCTGGAGCAGTTTATGATTGTCTCAAAATAGAATATGCGGATGGTGATAAGCTTTATGTGCCGGTGCTGAACCTTGAAGTGCTCTCGCGATTCGGAAGTGATGAAGGCACGGTGCAACTGGATAAGCTGGGCGGTGCTGGATGGCAGGCAAGGAAAGCTAAAGCCAAAAAGAACCTTATGGAGATGGCAGAGGGGTTATTGAAAACGGCAGCAGCTCGCCAGCTTAATAAGGCCGAGCCATTGCAATTAGGTGAGGGGTTGTATGAGGAATTTGCTGCACGTTTTCCTTATCAGGAAACAGAGGATCAAGACCGCGCTATTGGTGAAGTTATCGAGGATATGGCGGGTGGTTATGCTATGGATCGTCTTGTGTGCGGGGATGTGGGTTTTGGTAAAACAGAGGTCGCAATACGGGCGGCTTATGTTGCAGCAATGTCCGGTGCGCAGGTGGCTCTGGTTGTTCCGACAACGTTATTAGCTCGGCAGCATTATGCTAATTTCTGCAAAAGATTTGAGGGGACAGGTATTCGTATCGGGCAGCTTTCAAGGCTTGTTTCTGCAAAAGATTCCAAGCTTGTGAAAGATGGCTTGCAGGATGGTTCTGTACATATTGTGATTGGAACACATGCATTATTTGCCAGTAGTGTAAAGTTTGATCATCTTGGTCTTGTGATTGTGGATGAGGAACAGCGCTTTGGAGTGAAGCAAAAGGAAAAGCTCAAAGAGATCAAGAATAATGTCCATGTTTTAACGCTCACAGCAACGCCAATTCCAAGAACGCTACAAATGTCGCTGAGTGGTGTTAAGGAAATGAGCCTTATTACCACGCCGCCTGTGGATCGCCTTGCTATTCGAACTTTTGTGATGCCTTTGGATAAGGTGGTGATCCGTGATGCGATTCTAAGGGAGTTTTATCGTGGCGGACAGAGTTTCTATGTTGTGCCGCAGATCAAAGACCTCAAAGAGATTTCGGATATGCTCAAAGAGCTTGTGCCAGAAATCAAATTTATTGAGGCACACGGGCAGATGGCTGCGAGTGATCTGGAAGACCGGATGAGTGCATTTTATGATCGGCAATATGATGTTTTGCTGGCGACGAATATTATCGAGAGCGGGATTGATATTCCCAATGCGAATACAATGATTGTGCACCGGGCGGACTTGTTTGGTTTGGCACAACTTTATCAGATCAGAGGGCGTATTGGGCGATCCAAGGTGCGTGCTTATGCGTATCTGACTTATAAGCCTGATACCAAGCTGAACCCACAGGCGCAAAAACGTCTTGAGGTCATGGAGACTTTGGATACGCTAGGCTCGGGTTTTCAGCTTGCGTCGCATGATATGGATATTAGAGGGGCAGGAAATTTGCTGGGGGATAAGCAATCGGGTCATATTAAGGAAATCGGGGTTGAGTTGTATCAGCAAATGCTGGAAGAGGCGATTGCCTTTGCACGGGCAGGGGGTACGGATGTGGAGGAGAGCCTTGATACAGGCTGGTCGCCGCAAATTACCCTTGGTGTGTCTGTTTTGATCCCCGAGACTTATGTGGAAGATTTGAGCGTGCGGATGAGTTTATATCGCCGTTTGAACGAGCTAATTACTCAAGATGATATTGAGGGCTTTGCAGCGGAACTGATTGACCGTTTCGGGGATTTGCCTGATGAGGTTCAGAACCTTTTGGATGTCCTGGCTATCAAGCAGCTCTGTAAGAAGGCGAATATCGAGAAAATCGATGCAGGGCCAAAGGGCGCAATGATCCAGTTTCATAATAATACGCCGCCAAATGTCGAGGCGTTAATGGGCTGGATTACCAGTAAACGCGGTACTGTGAAAATTAAACCGGATCAAAGGCTTTCTGTGGTTAAGGCTTGGGAAAAAGTGCCGCAGAGGGTCAAAGGCGTGCAAAATCTGATGAAGGATCTTGCCGCCTTGTTTTAAGTGTTATATTGAGTCGCATTCCATACCTTCAGCCGGATCCTCGATATCGCAGTCAAAAGATTCAATTGCTTCACCATTCTTGTCGAAAAAGTTGACTACAACTTTGTTAAACATGCCAGATTGAAGCATGGTGTTTACTTGCTTATATGCATGTTCTGTGTGCCCACCGAATTTTGTAAGTGGTGTAGTAATAGTTTGTCCAGTTTTTTGGTGCATTTCAAAGCTCATTTTATCAGCACCCTCTACATCAAAATCAGGATTGTCAGGGGAAGGTGAATCGCTACAAGCAGCTATGCCTAGTAATGCCATTAGGGTGCCTGCTGTCATTAACTTATTCATTATGCCGTTCCTTTCGTTAATTTTCCGGATCATAAACATAACGGATGTTTTATGTCAATTTTAAAAAGGCATGATATTTGCAAAGATTATATCTGAAGAAACTATTTTGATTTAAGGCGATTTATGCCAATATTGCCAAGTGAAAGGTGGTAGATATGTCCAGAGAATATGCTGAAAAGAAAATCAAGGAAGCGCTTGTGTCCTGTGGAGGGAATATAGCTTTAGCGCGTCAGCAGGTGATTGCATGGGCAAAAAGTGATCCTCAGCTTTTAAATGCTTTGGTCAGGCCGCATTTGAACGGGATTGTGTCTTATCAGGTAGAGCGTGTGGCTTCTGGTCGCTCCGAGCCTAAAATTAGGGTTGAGGAAAGTCCTAGACGTCCTCAGCAGGGGCAGGGTGAGGAATTCGGTATGGATATTTTGCGCGCTGTGGCGGCTTCGGGGGCGGCTATTTTCGGGCAGGAAAGTAATGCTGCTCCCATGAGGAAAGTAGGAACTGTTTCCAAGCAACATATTGATGCGATGAAACAAATTGCCGCTATGGGGGAGATGAATGTTAAAAAGGCAGGTATTAAAAGAAAACCCAATGAGTAATACACTAGACTTAGCCGTGCCGGAGGTTGAAACGGGGTGCACGGATTTAGAACAACTTCCCCGTGATGTTTCCCCGAGACAGTATTTTAGAGGCAAAAAAGGTAATCAGAACATTATCTTAATGGTTTATCCTGAGGTTTCAGATAGTAATAAGGTCGAAATGGATGGGTTTATTACGATTGGTCAGTGGTTAAAAGATCAAGATATAAAGACGCCGGAACTTATTGATTATAATAATAAAAAGCTTATTGGTATTTTTGAAGATCTGGGTAAAGTATCCTTTGGTAAGGCTTTATCTTCGGGGCATGATCAGGATGAGCTTTATAAATCTGCGGCTAGTGTATTGAAGATTTTATATAGAGCTAAGCCGCTTTCTAACTTACCACAATATAAAGAGCGCGGGATTTATGCCAAGCGCGGGCAATTTGTTGAATATTATATGCCTTTCGAAAAGAAACAGGCCTATGTTTCCGCTAAGGTCGATGAGTTTTTCAAAGTTTGGGATGATATTGAACAGAGCTTGCCACTATGTCCACAAGGCTTTGTTCATGGTGACTTTCACTTGGAAAACCTGATGTTACAGGAAAATGCACAAGGGCATAGAAAATGTGCGCTAATTGATTATCAGGATGGGATGATCGGGCCATTGCCTTATGATCTGGTGAATTTGTTGGAAGATGCACGTATTAGTGTGCCAAAGTCCTTGCAAGAAGAAATTTTGGATGATTTCTGTGCAGATATGGGGGCAGAAGAAAAGAAAAATTTCCTGAACTGGTACCGCGTTATGGGGACACAATTTCATTGCCGTGTTTTGGGATTGTTTATTATGCTGGCTGCCGAGCAGGGGCGTGATGAGTATTTGATTCATATTCCAAGGCTACAGAATTATGTGCTTGAGGCGCTTGATCATCCGGTTTTATCACCATTTAAAGACTGGTGCATGAAAGAAGAGCTTGATTTTCGGGTCATAAAAGATTTGAATGGCGAGGCTATCAGAACCTTTTTTGTATAAAGTCAAATTTGGATATCTGTACTTAAAATGTAGGCTTTTATGATGTTGTAGCGCGTCATTAAGTCATGATTATTATTATAAAACAAGAGGTTGCTATGTCTATTGTCGCAGAACGTTTGAACCGTATCAAACCATCCCCAACAATGGCGGTCACGAATAAAGCTAGAGAATTAAAAGCCGCAGGACGAGATGTTATTGGTCTTGGAGCAGGGGAGCCTGATTTCGATACGCCTGAATTCGTAAAAGAGGCTGCTAATGAGGCGATCCGTGCCGGAAAGACGAAATACACCGCCGTGGATGGTACGCCGGAGTTGAAAGATGCGATCATTGCCAAGTTTAAGCGTGACAATAATTTGACATATACACGCGAGCAAATTTCTGTTGGTTCTGGCGGAAAACAAAATTTATTCAATGCATTAATGGCTTCTGTTAATTCTGGTGATGAAGTTATTATTCCGGCGCCTTACTGGGTGTCTTATCCAGATATGACATTGCTGGCGGAGGGGACTCCTGTGCCAGTTCAGTGTAAAAAAGAGAATAACTTCAAACTGACGGCCGAGGAATTAGAAGCTGCGATTACGCCAAAAACCAAGTGGCTTATTTTGAACTCTCCATCGAATCCGAGCGGTGCAGCTTATAGCTGGGATGAGATGAAGGCGCTGACTGATGTTTTGATGAATCATCCTCATGTATATATCATGACTGATGATATGTACGAGCATCTGGTCTATGATGATTTCAAATTCTGCACACCTGCCGAAGTCGAGCCATCATTATATGAGCGTACTTTGACTTGTAACGGGGTTTCAAAGTCCTATGCGATGACTGGCTGGCGGATCGGATATGCAGCCGGCCCAAAGGACTTGATCAAGGCTATGGCCAAGATGCAGAGCCAAAGCACATCGAACCCGTGCTCCGTGTCACAAGAGGCTGCCAAGGCAGCGCTGAATGGGGATCAATCTTTCCTAAAGGAGCGTAATGATGTCTTTAAGGAGCGCCGCGATATGGTTGTGGATATGCTGAATGCTGCTGAAGGTATTGAATGCTTGAAGCCGGAGGGGGCATTTTATGTTTACCCATCATGCGCTGGTGTGATTGGTAAAATAACTCCTGATGGTAAAAAGATTGAAACTGATGAGGATTTTGTGACATATTTACTGGAGAGTGAAGGTGTAGCCGCGGTTCAGGGTGAGGCATTCGGTTTGTCTCCATATTTCCGTGTTTCCTATGCGACGGACACGGAGTCCTTGAAAGAAGCCTGCACACGCATTCAACGTGCTTGCTCTAACCTTAAGGGGGAAGCAAAAGCAGCGTAATTATAAAAGGATCAGAGAGAGTATGGGGAATATCTTTAAAGCGCGCGAAGAGGTCTGGAATTGGGCCAATCTGGATAATGAGCTTATACAATATAAAATGTCTTCGGATGCTGCTCAAAATCTCTTTGATCAGGGTCGTTTTAATATCCATGAAATTACGAGTGTAAATGGCACTGATGACGAGCAGCGCTTGAAAGATGGGTGGCAATATTGGCTCATGCAACATCCCTCTGATCCGCTTCAAGTTGTAGGTGGTTATGATCCCGAGACTCAGACACTGAATATTTATGCCAATATCTGTGATGTTGATAAAATAAAATCAAACTTAAAAACTGACCAAGAGCCGTCTTGGAGCATTACGGAGGATCTTGGGCAGTTGGCAGAGGTTAAGAAGACCTTCGAAACACATTGGAATTATGCTATTCTCCGAGAAAATGATTATGGTACACCTGCCTGGAGTGCACGTAATATTCCCAAAGAGAGTGCTGAGGCTCTTATGTTTCGTTTGCAAGAAAGTCTTAGTGATGATCCAGACCATAAACATAAGCAAAGTTATGAAGTTACCAAGGAATATACAAATGTGTATGGTCCTTAGAGTTTAAAGTTTAAAGCGCGTAGCCATCTTGGTAATGTTCTATAGGTTGATCTATATCAGGTAATTCGTAATTTGGTCCTGATTTTGATGCATTTCGGTCCAATATTTCGATGACTTTTTCTCTTAGGTCCAATTCAAGCAAAACATTATGCTTGGCGTTTACTTCGTATATATGCCTAGTGTTTTCTTTATTACCAAAATATTTTTTGGCAACGGCGGGGCTGGCGAAGTCATCGTTATTTGAAATAAAAGCGATCACGGGTGGATCAGAACGCTCCGCGAAATTATAAGTTTCAAGCAAATGATCACCATATGCGGAAATTTCTAGAATTTGTCCATGTGTTGGCCGTTCTCTGGGGTCTTCATCCTGTAAATTTTGACCTAGACCAGAGGCGACGTAAAATAGGCGGTCCATCAAAGGGATACCGGCGTGCTCATTCAGGTTTCTATTGGCATGCCATCTATAGATTTTGCTTAAGTGCGGGTCTTCACTTCTAGATGCACCTCTGGCGTTTATGAACGGGTTTGTGTGGATGACCACTGTGTTATCCTGATCTGGCAGATATAGACCTTCGGTTTTTGCAAATTGCAAAGCTATCTCATAAACTGTGCAACTTGTTGAGTGAGTTATAATGCCCAGTGAGCTATTGGGGTCTCTTAGTTTATGAAGAGCCGAGTTTTCATTAAATAGCACGTTTTCCATTCTTACGATGTTTTCGCCCATTGTGCCGATGGTGCTGTTGGATTCGACAAGGGGCATGGTGATGACATTATAGCCCTCAGCTTGAAGATTTTCGATGACATCTATTTTATCAAGCGGATGTGTTTTCCAGCCCAAAGAATAAAAGACCGTGCCTTTTGGTTCTTCGGTTTTTGCGGGGCTTAAGAATAAATCGGCTTCTTTTTGACTGTGGTTATAATAATAAGGTTGTTTGTGGATTTCCCAATCATCTGGAATAGCGATATCAGGTGGCGGTGCAGGGTAAGGAATTACCGAAGCCGGATTGAAGATATATTGTAGATTATTTAAAACGCTTGTAATAGATGCGTTTTTTACATCTTTTTTGCCCAATATCACACCTATATATTCTTATAGTTGACATTATTCTAGTAAATAGGGCGGTGAATTACACGAAATTTTTCAAAAAAAACGCCAGCTCGAAGAACGAACCGGCGAGTTGAACAGGGAGATTTTAACGCCTCTTGGACGTAAGGATCAGTTAAGACCCTGAATAATTCTAGTATGATATGGTATAAAAGTTTTCGGGGCCAATGCTAATTAGGAATTCCTGATATGCTTAAATCACATACCTTTTGCAGCTTCTGATATGCCTTATCCGCAACTCTAGTTTTTGTTTTTGATTTGTTGGAATAAAAAGTCTCGTAAAACTGCAATTCTCTTTGAGTTTCTTCTTTCTTGCGGATAGGCAAAATACATATCAACATCTGGAATCTGGAGTTCCTCATCGAAAAGTGTTTCGATCTGTGGATCATTTTTAGGAATGTATTCAGGTAAAACAGCGATACCTAATCCGTTCTTTACGGACATGTAACGGGCATTCATGGAATTCATCATTAACACGTTGTTATTATTGATCATATCTATACCGGCTTGGTTAAAAATCCAGTTCGGTTTAGAATATGGCGTATGCAGATTCGGTGGATACCCTATCATTGTATGATTCTTTAAATCCTTAAGTGATTTTGGCTTGCCGTTTTTTTCTATATAATCTTTTGAAACACAAAGCCTGAAATGGATTGTGGTTAAATGGCGCTCGATTAAGTCACTATTTTGGCTTTTACGCAGGCGAATGGCTATATCGGCTTCACGGCGACTAAGATCATAAACGCGGTCATCAAGAAAAACAGTTAGTTGGATATCTGGAAAATTTTTATGGAATAGGGGCAGTTGCGGTACAAGCCATGTCGAGGCAATAAATTCAACTGTGGTGACCTTAAGTGGCCCTTGAGGGAGCATTTTTGAGTCAGTAAGGTCAGTTTGAACTTTTTCAAGCTTGTCAAACACGTTACAGGTCGTATTAAATAAGATATCGCCTTGCTCGGTAAGGATCAGGCCACGCGCATGGCGATGAAATAGTGGAATACCAAGGCTTTCCTCGAGTGCGCTAATTTGTCTGGAGACGGCAGACTGGCTGAGATTCAAAATCTCGCCAGCTCTTGTAAAGCTGCCTGCATCTGCGACGGCCTTAAAAACTCTCAGCTTGTCCCAATCCATACAGCTTGTCCTTACTATGCTTATTATTCTGCGGCTTGTGCTTGATCATCGCTTTGCGCGGCCAAGAAACGGTCTGCTTCCAGTGCAGCCATACATCCCATACCTGC
>DCKO01000049.1 GCA_002320665.1 Micavibrio sp. UBA1672 | reverse complement strand
CGATATCCCGAAAACCAAGGTTCAAGCCTTGTCCGGCGATCGGGTGAATGCCATGCGCGGCGTCGGCGACCAGAACCATGCGCGGGGCGATATACTCGGCGGCATGTGAGAGGGTCAGGGGATAGCGCATGCGTTTATTATCAATTACTTTGATGCGGCCATAAAATTCTGGGAAGCGGCTTTGGACTTCCTGTAAGAAGGCCTCATCACTTAAATCCATCAAAGATGTTCTGGCTTTGCCGTGTTCGGTGAAGACCAGAGATGATCTGTGTTTGCCTTTTTCATCATCATTCATAGGCAAAATCGCGAAGGGGCCTTCGGGCCAGAAATGCTCAATGGCTTTGTATTCATGAGGATTTTCATGTTTGATAAAACAGACGACGGCGCTTTGGTGGTAATCATGGCCGCGCACATGCACATCCATAAAATCCCGCACAGAAGATTGCCGTCCATCTGCCCCGATCACCAATTTGGCGGTTAGGGTTTTACTATCATCCAGCAGCACTTCGGCATGGCTGTCGGTTATGGTGAAGTCTTTGACTGTAGCAGGGGCGATATGGGTGACATGATCCAGTTTAGCCATTTTATCCATCAAGGTTTTGCGGATATCCGCATTGGATAGAATCCAGCCAAAGCTTTTATCTTCGACTTCCTCGCTCAGGAATTGCAGGAGGGTCGGGCTGTTCCCGTCCAGAATTTCGATATCGCGGATCGGGCAGCCTAAAGGCTCTAGCTTATTCCAGACTTTGGCCTGATCCAGAATTTGCGCCGAGCCATAAGAAATAGCCGTGGTGCGTAAATCGGTTTCTAATTGCTTTTTGGGGGCATCCTTATCCAGACAAGCAATCCGCCAGCCTGTAAGCTCACCCAGAAGGCAGGAAAGTGATAATCCGGCAAGGCCGCTGCCTATAATGAGTATATCGTAATTTGAATCGTCGTCTGATTGGGGCATTTTATTTTTATTCATCTAAAAAGAGTGTTTTCAAATTTTTCATTTTGATGTAGCTTTTTATCATAAAGCCGCATTTTTCAGGATTAAAGACTTATTTTCTTCTTTCGGGGAGTAAATGGTCGTCATTATTTTGTTGGCTGCGGTATAACGATAAAAAGGATACTATAATGAACAGGAAGATATTAATTTCGCCTTACGGGCGAGCCTTAGGCGTGTTTACGCTATTTGCATTAATGATGATCAATAGTTCGGCGGCGCTGGCTGATGAAGTGACAATCGGTATGTCCAAAGAGGTTGCCTACATCCTCAATAGTTTTATGTTTTTGATGTGCGGCGTGCTTGTGATGTGGATGGCGGCCGGATTTGCTATGCTGGAGGCTGGCTTTGTTCGTATTCATAATACATCTGTGATTTGTCTGAAAAACGTGGCGCTCTTTGCGATTGCAGGGATGATGTATTATCTGATTGGCTATAATCTGATGTATGTTGATGTTGGCGATCATGGCCTGTTCGGGACTTTTAATATTTTCTATGAGCCCAATGCAACTGAACTTGCTTTGATGGCAACGGATGATGAAAACACAGCCGAGATAAAGGCCAAGACGCTGCAAATTCTGGCTGAAGAAGATTATTCAACCATGTCAGACTGGTTTTTCCAGATGGTATTTGTGGCTACTGCGGCTTCGATTGTTTCGGGTACAGTGGCCGAGCGTATACGCCTTAGGCCTTTTTTGATTTTCGTGGCAGTGCTTTCAGCCTTTATTTATCCCATTCAAGGTTCATGGAGCTGGGGCGAGGGCTGGTTAAATGGTATCGGTTTTTCTGATTTTGCCGGCTCAACGATTGTGCATTCCGTTGGTGGTTGGGCGGCCTTAACGGGCGCAATTATCCTTGGGCCACGTGTTGGGAAATATGGTCCTAATGGCGAAATAACGCCGATTAAGGGGTCGAATATGCCATTGGCAACGATTGGAACCTTGATCCTGTGGATGGGCTGGTTCGGCTTTAATGGCGGTTCTGTGCTTGCCATGAACAGCACCAAGGCTGTGACGACGATGTCTGTGGTTTTTGTGAATACGAATATGGCAGCGTCAGCAGGCTGTATAGCGGCAATGTTCTATGCGATCATTGTAAAGGGTAAACCTGATTTGACCTATGTGCTCAATGGTGCTTTGGCAGGCCTTGTTTCAATCACAGCAGGGCCTGATGTGGCTTCACCGGGTACGGCTATGCTGATTGGTGCGATTGGTGGCGTTTTATGCTCTATGGCTATTCCGATGTTTGATCGTCTGAAGATTGATGATGTCGTTGGTGCATTATCTGTGCATTTGGTGTGCGGGATTTGGGGCACGCTGGCTGTGGCGATCTTTATGACAGGTGATTTCGTTGCGCAAATCACAGGAATCGTGGCCGTGGCTATCTTTGTCTCTTCGACAAGTGCTGCGCTCTGGCTTTTCCTGAAGTACTCGATCGGTATTCGTGTGCATGACGAGCATGAGCGCACAGGTCTTGATCATCCGGAAGTGGGAACAGAGGCTTATGCAGGCTTCTATTACCGCAGTAATACCGAAGAACAGGATGAAGACGTTTAGTCGTCTCCATTTTCTTGTGACTGTGTTGCTGCGTGCTTTACGTAGGTTACTACGCGGCGTCGCTCATGCCTTGTCCAAAAGTAAAGCAAAACAACTAATAATAATGATATAAAAAATAAAAGGCCGTAATGATGCGGCCTTTTTAATTCTATTTTGATGTTTTGGGGCTTTAAGCGATTGGCTTATCGACCTTTGTGGATAGGTCACCAGCGATCGGCTCGTCATTCAGCATTTCAATCATGCCGCTTGGCTGTACGGCGAAATTCGCAATAAACAGGGCATTAGAGTAATAGACAACGGCATCACACAAGAAATGTCCTTGATTATTCATGCCTTCATAACTTGCAGGTCTGATCGTGCCTTCGATAACTGAGCGTGTTGTGTCGTTCATCTCATCAGTCGGAAGGTTTGGATCGGACATATCTTCTGCGATATAAAACGGGCCTTCATCGCCGCGTACGAAAAAGCAGAAGAAGCGCAAATAATCAATGATATTATCTTCATTGAGTTTAATCGGGCCTTTGCTGTTTACCTCATGGATTGGCGGGGATGTTCCGTTCAAACGGAAAAGATTTCCCTGATCTGTCAGGTAATAAATGCACATTTTTTTATTGACCCAGTTCGGGTCCTGTACGCGGATCAGCGCGACAGTCTCGTAAAACGGCAAAGTCCGCCACGCAACTTGTGTGCTGGCCGGAGACGTTCTGTATTTACCGTCGATTGGATTAATTTGTTCCAGAAAGCCCGCTAGCTCATCGCCTTCAACAGCATTCCAATTTTCATCTTGATACATTAGCTATTACCTTAAAGTCCTCAAATGTAAAAGCGCGTTACACTTTAATTTTGCTCTATTTTGACAGAAAAAAACTCGAGTGCAACCCCCTGTTATTTAAAAATTTTTTTAATATTAACAGCAAAACGGATATGCTTTGCAAGGCTTTTATTGAAATTCATGATTTTTTAGGCGTCTACTTTGGTGTCTTGTGCAAATGCATGGTCTCCGATTTTGACCAGTGGGACTTTATAGCCGATAGGTTCATGATTTGGGTATAGGGAATAGATGACCACATTCGGGGTGTTTTCGACATAAGAGATCATATGGGCGGGGACTTCAAAATGCATTAATTCATCATCGAATTTATCTTCATTATAGACCAGCATAAATAGTTTTTGGTCGCTGTAATACTCCACGCGCCTTACGATATCTGGAAGCGGGCGGTCACTGGCGAGCATAACGCCTCCATCATGTAAAACACCCAAGTCGATATTCATGAAAACTCCGGTCCTGAGAGTGTGGTATCCAGTTTTGTGGTATGATCAAAGTCATTCGAAGATATTTCTATGATGTCATTACCTGCAGGATTTCCAATCATACCAGCGACCATAATACATTGACCTGGTTCACAAGGCTTTATTCCGTCTTGATCAAGCCGTGCTAAAGTTTCTTCTGCTGTCAATTCAGTTGTCATTCTTCCCCCAATACACTCCTTCGGGTCCTAGTATTCCCCGAATTATGCCATATAAATATTAACAATATCTTATGTATCGCTAAAAATTTACATATTTTCTCACACGAAGGCTACTTTAGTATAATCGCATATGCGTTGCAACAAAAAATTATGAAAAACATTCAACCATTTAAAAATAAAGTGTTTTTTGTTATTAAGGCCTATGACTGATGAAAAGAAATTGCCTGTAACGCCTGAAATATTGTTCGAGCACTTAGAAAATCTTGATATTGCCTTTGAGCTACATCATCATGAGCCGTTTTTTACCGTGGAAGATGGGCTGGAGGCTGAAAAAGATATACCGGGCACGCATTGCCGCAACTTGTTTTTAAGAGATAAGAAAAAGGTGATGTTTCTTGTGGTTCTGGCGAATGAGACAAAAGTTGACTTAAAAAAGCTTGCTGACGTGCTGGATTGCGGACGTTTGTCTTTTGGTTCGGCAGATCGCTTATGGGAAAATCTGGGCATCAGGCAAGGCTCGGTTAATCCGTTTTGTATTATGAATGATAAGTGCGGGGCGGTCCGTATTATTCTTGATAAAGATATGATGGCGGCTAGCCGTGTAAATTATCATCCGATGGATAATGCGATGACACTTGGTTTATCGCCTGACGATCTTATAAAATTCATACAGGAAACTGGTCATCAGCCGGAAATTCTGGATTTAAGCGCGGCTGCGCCCTAAATATCTTTGCATTTTGAGTGAACTATTGTAGTGTCCACACACATTAAAGATGAAAAGGATATGAGGCCAATATGGTTTTAGAATTAGGCTCGCAAGGCAATGATAATCAGGTATCTTCGGGGGCTGTAATTTTCGATGTGACGGCGCAGGATTTCCAGAGCAAGGTTATGGAAGCTTCCTTGAATACGCCAGTGATTGTTGATTTTTGGGCGCCATGGTGCGGGCCATGTAAGCAGCTTATGCCGGTTCTTGAGCAAGTCGTGAATGCCTCTGGTGGTAAGGTTTTGCTGGCCAAGGTTAATCTGGATGATAACCCTGAACTGGCACAAGCACTTCAGGTGCAATCTGTGCCGACAGTGTTTGCCTTTTTCCAAGGCCAGCCCGTGGATGCTTTTATGGGCGTACAGCCAGAAAGTGCGATCAAGCAATTTGTTGAAAAGCTGGTGACGATGGCGAATTCGGCGCAGCCAGATGCTATTGATATTGATGAAGGCCTCAAGATGGCTGCGCAGGTTTTGAATGAGGGGAATTTACAGGCTGCGCAGGAGATTTATGCGCAAATCCTTCAGCAAGACCGTATGAATGCCAAGGCTTTTGCAGGGATGGTACGTGTCTTTATTGCGGCAGGACACATTGAACAGGCTCAGGAATTTATGGATAGAGCGCCGGAAGAAATTCAAAAGGATGGTGCTTTTGCCGAGGCTAAGACAGCACTGGAGCTTGCGCAAAATACCCCGATTGAGGATTTTTCTGCGCTGGAGGAAAAGGTCATGGCTAGTCCTGATGATCATCAGGCCAAGATTGATCTGGCGGATGCGCTGTTCGGGGCAGGGCAAAAGGAGCGCGCTTGTGATTTATTGCTGGAATCGATTGCTAAAGATCCAAAATGGAATGAGGCCGCCGCACGGAAATGGCTGCTGAAATTCTTTGAGGCTATGGGGCACACCGATCCGGTGACGATTGAAGCACGCCGCAAGCTTTCATCAATTTTGTTTTCTTAGGATAAAAAGGATAGAATAAGGCTATGAGCACAGAAGTTGACCCGAAATTACTGGAAATTCTTGTTTGTCCTTTGACGAAGGGACCATTGTCCTATGATAAGGAAAAGCAGGAGCTAATCTCCGAGCAAGCCAAGCTGGCTTATCCTATTCGTGATGGTATTCCGGTGATGCTGGTCGAGGAAGCGCGGGAGTTATGAGCGATAATAATAAAAAAGGTATAGAGGATATCGAGATTGAGCTGACCGAAGGGGAGTTTCGGCCTTTTGAGGTGCCCGATACTTATGATTCTGATGGGAAGCAGCGGATTAAACCGCAGGAAAAAGGACATGATGCAAGCGTTGGATCAGATCCAAACGGAACATTGATTTACGATAAAAAGCCTTATTTAGATCAAATTGAGCAAATAGAATCATCTCAGCTTGGTGAGTTGCAAGACCAGACTGATGTTACAATAAACGAAGAGCCTGTAGTTGAAAAAGGTGGAAAATTAGGAGATGAGCCTCCTTCATTACCCAGTCTTGATGATTTTGCATAAAATTTGACAAATCGTGCAGAATCGGTTTATAAGCAGTGCAACATAACTAAATGCCACGGATGAACGGAAATGATTAAACTTGCATGGTGCTGGACTTACGGAACGGTTTGCGCCCTGTTATGGCAGGCCAAGGACTATTTGATTTTCAAACCGTAATATTAAAAAAGCTTGCTAAAACCAGTAAAGTCATGGTTTTATAAAAATATGAACGTAGTTTGTAAAACATCACTACTCCTAGAACTACTCCTTATTCGCCCCTGAGCGGGAATGAGGCATTTTGTAATGCCTGCGCTACAGGGGATCACAAAAAACTCTCATAAATAATTGAAATGTAAAGCAAAGCGCACTAAAAGGAACAGGCGCTTGGGCGAAATATATAAGGAATAAGGCAATGAGCAGAGCTTATGACATCGTGAAAAAAGACCCGAACAGGGTGATTATATTCGATACGACGTTGCGCGACGGGGAGCAATCTCCGGGTTGTGCGATGAATCTGGAAGAAAAGCTTAAGATGGCAAGAATTCTGGATGAGCTTGGTGTGGATGTGATTGAGGCAGGCTTTCCGGTGGCTTCTAAGGGGGATTTTGAGGCGGTCAACCAGATCGCGCAAGTGGTGAAGAATGCTACGGTTTGCGGACTTTCACGGGCGAAAAAGGGCGATATTGAAGCTTCTGCGGATGCGATTAAGCCCGCTGAAAGTAAGCGTATTCACACCTTTATCTCCACCAGTCCTTTGCACATGAAGCATAAATTGCAGATGGCACCGGAAGACGTGCTGGAAGCGGTGAAGGAAAGTGTGAGCTTTGCCCGTAAATTCACCGATGACGTGGAATGGTCAGCCGAAGACGGTTCGCGCACGGAAGATGATTTTCTGTGTCAGTGCGTGGAAGCCGCGATAGAGGCGGGCGCGCGGACGATTAATTTTCCTGATACGGTTGGTTATGCGACGCCGCTGGATTTTGCCGCGAAGATTGCGATGCTGGTGGAGCGCGTGCCGAATATTGATAAGGCGGTGATTTCTACGCACTGTCATAATGATTTGGGGCTGGCTGTGGCGAATTCCTTGGCGGGTGTTGGAGCCGGAGCGCGTCAGATTGAATGTACAATTAACGGCATTGGCGAGCGGGCGGGGAATGCCGCGCTGGAGGAGATTGTAATGGCACTGCGTACGCGCCACGACATTATGCCCTATACGAATAACATCGTAACCGAGAAAATTTCCAAGGCGTCCAAGACGTTATCGGCGATTACAGGCTTTGCCGTGCAGCCAAATAAGGCGATTGTCGGGGCGAATGCTTTTGCCCATGCGAGCGGTATTCACCAAGACGGAATGCTGAAAAATGCGAATACGTATGAGATCATGACGCCGGAAAGTGTTGGCTTAACCGAGAGTAAGCTGGTGATGAGTAAGCATTCAGGTCGCCATGCGTTCCGCAGCAAGCTGGAGGAGTTGGGCTATGAGCTGGGTGATAATGCGCTGAATGATGCGTTTGCAAGGTTTAAGGATTTGGCAGACCGCAAGAAGGAAGTCTATGAGGATGATCTTGTGGCTTTGATCGAAGATGAGATCGGGCAGGAAAATGACCGCATTAAATTTGTGTCCTTGCAGGTGCAGGCCGGTACGAGCGGCCCGCAGACGGCAACGCTTGTTTTGAAAGTTGATGGTAAGGACGAGCCGGCCAGTGTTTCCGGTAATGGCCCGGTGGATGCGATTTTCAAGGCGATCCGCGAGATTTACCCGCATCCAGATGCGAAGTTAAAGCTCTATCAGGTTCACGCGGTGACTGGCGGAACGGATGCGCAGGCCGAGGTGACAGTGCGCCTAGAGGAAAACGGCAAGAGCGTGCAGGGGACTGGTGCGGATGCGGATACGCTGGTCGCGAGTGCTCGGGCTTATATTCATGCGCTGAATAAACTCCTGACTAAGCGCGAGAGCAAAAACGCTCAGATGGATCAGAGTGAGGCGGTTTAAAGCTTCGATCATTTCTTCTGGAGTAGCGTCACTCGGTCGCTTATGTACCATTTGTACATGACGCTCCTCGTTCCTAATCCAGATAAAATGCTCTTTGCTTTGATTGTATATTGGTTATCTTGACAAAACCCTCTTCTTTATTATAATATTTATTATAATATAAAAATCCGTCATTCCCCGAATTTTTAATCAGAAAATTCTAGAGGAATCCAGATGGATCACCTTAGAATGACTGTGTCATTCAGGTGATGACGTTAAGAGGAGATAAGATATGGATACCATCAAACTTACGACTGTGGGGTCTTCGACGGGGGCGGTGTTTCCCAAGGAATTACTGGCGAAGCTAAAGGTCGAAAAGGGCGATAAGCTTTATGTGATCGAAACGCCGGAGGGGCTTTTGCTCACGCCCTATGATCCGAGCATAGAAGATCAGCTTGAGATCGGGCGTGATTTTATGCGTGAATACCGCGACACCTTCAAAGTTCTGGCGAAATAATGACTTCTTATAAATGGATTGATGTGCAAGTCCTTCGGATGTTGCATGAAGAAAGCCTGTCTTTGCATGGCGGAGGGAGCGGCGTGCGTGATGAGGGGCTATTTGAATCGGCGATGACGCGGCCTGAAAATCTGGCGCATTATAATTCTGAGGCTGATTTAGCTGATCTTGCGGCGTGTTATGCTTATGGGCTGGCGAAAAACCATCCTTTTGTCGATGGCAATAAACGCGCGGCATTCCTATCGGTTGGTTTGTTTTTAGGGATTAATGGCTATAAATTAACGGCCACGCCTGTGGATGCAATTCAGGCTGTGCTTGGTTTGGCAAGCAGTGAAATCTCTGAAGAAGCTTTTGCACTTTGGGTTAGGGATAATATTACCAAGCGCTAAAATAATTCCATTTGACATCTATCCAAATTAGGCATATTTGTTGACGCCTGTTTTCCTATAACAAGACAAAACTAGGAGTTAAAATTATGCCTAAAGTACTTATCAGCGATAAGCTGGACCCCTTGGCTGTGGAAATTTTTGAAAAGAATGGCGTAGACGTCGATTTCAAACCCGGCCTTTCCCCTGAAGAACAACTTGAAATTATCGACCAATATGACGGTCTTGCGATCCGTTCGGCGACGACTGTGACCGCGGAGATGATTGCAAAAGCCAAAAACCTGAAAGTGGTTGGCCGCGCCGGTATTGGCGTGGATAATGTTGATATACCTGCGGCTACGGCGGCGGGGGTGGTTGTGATGAACACGCCTTTTGGGAATTCGATTACGACTGCCGAGCATGCGATTGCGATGATGGTGTCCTTGGCGCGTGATATTCCGCAGGCCAATGAGAGTACGCATGCCGGTAAGTGGGAAAAGAAGCGCTTTATGGGTACGGAGCTTTATAACAAGACTTGCGGTGTTATTGGATGCGGGAATATTGGCTCGATTGCGGCGGATCGCGCTCTTGGTCTTCGGATGAAGGTTATTGCCTTTGATCCGTTCTTGACACAAGAGCGCGCTGATGAGCTTGGCGTCGAGAAGGTCGAGCTTGATGAATTGCTGGAGCGTTCGGACTTTATTACTATTCACGTGCCGAAGAATGAGCATACTTCTGGCCTGATCAATAAAGATACAATCGCTAAGATGAAAGACGGTGTGCGTATTATTAACTGCGCGCGCGGTGGTGTCGTTATCGAAGCCGATCTTAAGGATGCGCTTGATTCCGGTAAGGTTGCAGGCGCGGCCTTGGATGTGTTTGAGGTAGAGCCAGCCAAGGAGAATGCGTTGTTCGGGTATGAGAATGTAATTTGTACGCCGCATTTGGGCGCTGCAACCAAGGAAGCGCAGGTGAATGTGGCGATACAAGTCGCCGAGCAAATGGCGGATTATCTGGTGCATGGCGGTGTGACTAATGCGCTGAATATGCCATCTATTTCTGCCGAGGATGCGCCGAAGCTTAAGCCCTATTTGAAGCTGGCTGAGGATCTTGGGCAATTTGCCGGACAGATTACAGAAAATCCGATCCAGAAAATCGAGATCGAATATGAAGGTACGGTTGCCGATGTAAATACTGATCCGATTACATCTGTTTTGATTGCGAATCTGCTGGGTTCACAAATTGATAGTGTAAATATGGTGAACGCGATGCAAATAGCCGAGAGCCGCGGTATTGATATCAAACAGAGCTATGATCATAAATCCAAAAACTGGCGCTCTATGATCAATGTGATTGTTACAACATCCAAAAATACGCGGAATGTGACGGGAACATTGTTTACCGATAAAGAGCCACGCATTGTAAATATAGAAGGCGTGCCTGTTGAAACAGCCCTAGCAACGGATATGCTGTATATTCGTAACAAAGATAAGCCGGGTCTTATTGGTGGTTTGGGTACAATTCTTGGTGAAGCTGGACAAAATATAGCTGATTTCCGTTTGGGTCGTGTGGCGAGCGGGGATGAGGCAATTTGTCTTGTGGCTCTGGATGAGCCTTTATCGGATGACCTTTTCAAAAAGGTGTCCGAATTGCCACAGATTACAAAGATCAAACGTCTGAAATTTGCTTAAATAAGATTATATAGATTGATAAATAGCCCTTATTGAGAGATAAGGGCTATTATATTATGTTTTTTCGAGTTCTTGCCGCATTTTATGCTGTAATTGGGCTGCTCTGAGTTTTTTGTAGCGGTTACAGGCGCTTTTAAGTTCTGCCTTGAAGGTTTGTCCGGTTTGACTATTTGTATCGTTGATATTGCCCTTTAGAATTTGTTGGAGTGTTTTTATATGGGCCTCAATAATATCTAGTGCATTCTTATCAAAAGAGGCAAGGCTTTCCATGAAATTCAGGATAATTGCGGCCAGATCACCCACCAGTTCCTGATGGAAGATTTTAGCATTTGCCTTAATCTGCATGATGGGCGCTGTTAACTCGATCATCGTAATATTATGGCTTTGTTCTTGTGTGCGGGATTTCCTAAGGGCTTCTTCCAGCTTTTTAATAAATTCTTCAGCAATAGGTATGAAGTTAATGGTGTTTTCATCCAGTATTTTCTGGCCTCTGGCAACAGCATGATCGCTGATTCTCCCTATGCCGACTTTAACTTGTAAGCTTTTATCGGCAGGTATGGATTCCAGAAGATCTTTGCTGGCTGGTTGTCGTTTGGAAGTGCCATCAAAGTCGTCGTTTTTTTTGCGTCTGC
>DCKO01000003.1:5765-7598 GCA_002320665.1 Micavibrio sp. UBA1672 | reverse complement strand
AGCCGCGCTATGAGTATGTGGGCACACGCACACAAAAACAGCATATCTTCCGGCGCAAGTAATCGGGAGCGCAATTATGATGGAGAAAAAGCAAATATCGGCGCTCTCGCGCAGCGTAAGCGGTTTTGCCAATGCCTTATCGGGCATTGGCACGATTTTGATTGTGCCTCAAATCACACAGCATATTCGCCCAGATATTTATGACTATTTTATTGGCGAGTTTCCTGCCGAGTGGTCGCTATGGGGATCATGGGGTTTTGTTGTGCTGCTGGCTTTATGTGCCTATTTCGGGATATCGGCCTTGTTTCAGGTGATGATCCAGTGGGCTTTTCATAGAAGCGTTCGCCGCAGCGGGTTTTAGAACATGGACTTTACACGCGAGTTTTACCGCGATTATAAGGATGGCTCCACTCATCTAGGCGGTGATGGTGATGCCGCTATGCTTGGCAATGGGCGCGGCCCCGTTGCCATAAATGGGCAGCACCTTATCCGGTTTCAGCCAGAACAGCCGAGCAGTATTCTAGGCGGTGCGGGATCGGGTAAGTTTTCTACACTCGGAGCCTATCAGCTTGTTCACCCCTCAACGCGCAGCTTCTTTATTCTGGATGTTGGCGGGCAGTTTATGAGCACGACATGGCACTGGAATCTGGCGATGGGCCGTGAGGCTTATGCAATGAACCCGCAAGGTGTCAGTAGCTATCCCGAGATTCATCATGATTTGGATTTATGGGCCTTTCTAAAAGATGATGAAAATTTATTCGATAAATCGCGCGCCGTCGCATCAATGGCCTTAACCGAAAGCGAAAAAGACGGTGACAATGCATGGGTTGGACAAGGGGCGCGGCGCTGGCTTACCCGTTTTCTTACCTCTTTTGTGCGTCTTAATGGCTCTGTGAAGCCGGATAAACTCTGGAAGTTTATTAATGCCATAGATACGGATGATGAATTTTTAAAGAAATGGGGCCGTACCTGTAAGGGAATGCCCAATGATGAGTATGCAACCTTCGCAGAAATCTTTCAGAAAAAACACACTTCCGAAAAAGAATACGGGGCGATTATGGGCAAGATCAAAGATGATCTGGATTGGCTATCTTCCCCTAAAATTGCGGCTGCTATTAGTGGTGATCAGGATTATTTATCTTTGCTTGGTGATCCGCAAAAACTGGTCGGTATTTACTTTGCCTTGAAAGGCGGCACGGTTAAAGACATGGAAAGTCTGGTGCGCATGGTGGTGGGCATTGCGCAACTTGTTTGTGTCTGGGCCATGAAAGGTGCATTGCCGCTTTTTTATCTGGAAGAAGCGGCGACTTGCGGGAAAGCGGATTTCATCAAAAAAGCAGTAAGCGAATATCGCAAGTATTTTCAGACGGTTTTGGTGTATCAAAGTCTGGGGCAACTTAATTTGCTCTTCGGTAAAGCAGGTGCGCAGGAGATTTTGGAAAGTTGCGGGATGCAAATCTTTCTGGGCGGTGGGATCAGAAGCATTCAAAGCGCCAGAGAGATTGCGGATTCTATTGGCCGGACAACGATTGGCGTTGATATTCCATTGGCGCTGGCTGATCGGGAATTTCGTATGCAAAACGCCGCGTGGAGTGCCTATTGGCAGGATATGGATATGTTCGAGGCGGCGCGCACTCTTGAGCATGAGCATCTTCAAAGCCAGCAACAAAGAAAACAGGGCCGCTATGCGATTGATCCGGCGGAACTCATGCGCCTGAAAGATCAGGTCTTGATCTTAACGCCTGCTTTGGGGCTGCAACCCATTTTGGCAGATAAGTTACCGCCTTACTGGATGAATTCGGCTATGGCGGGTCGCTATGGGCCTGATCCATT
>DCKO01000003.1:0-5450 GCA_002320665.1 Micavibrio sp. UBA1672 | reverse complement strand
ATGGGCCTGATCCATTATTTCCGCCGCTAGATCGGGTAACGGTCAAGCGTAAATGGTGGGGCAAGCGTAATCGCGCCTTTATCCGCAAAACCGTGCCCAAGCATCTGGCACATTGGCCTAACCATATTAACGGTCAGGTTTCCTATGTGCAGGGTTATCGAACCTATTAAACAAGTGGAGAAATTGGTATGAGCGAGAAAGAAAAAACCTATCCGAGCCATAAAATCAGCTTTTCTCAAAAGCAGTATGATGAACGGGGCCGTGAAAGACTTGGCGCACCTGTAGAGGTTGCTACGGTCTGGCCACGTAAAGGTGATAAACAAGGCGGCATTATTCAGTGGAATATCTCACCGGAAAAGCTCGGTAATGATGGTGTGTATTTCATGCTGGATAATGAAAGGCGGCAATCCAGAGAAAGTAGTGATCGTGATGCTTTTGATCAGGCGCAGACACGTGCTAATGATCGTGACATTGGGAATTCTCGGTAATTACTACGCTTCCCAGAAATCATTGGCGATATTGGTATGTGTTTTATATAGCCTTAGATAAGCGCCATAGATGTAATAGGTCAAGGCGTCATGCAGCGCTTCATCAAAGGTTAAATCCGGTCGTCGTAATAACTGGCGATTAGCCATTTTGATGCAAAATTCTGTGATGTCTTTGAGGCAATCTGGAATCTCTCTTAAATATATATCGAGGCTTTTCCAATACCAAGATTCCATCGTCATTAAATAGGTTTTGCCATCGACTTCCGGCAAGGCTCTGGTTTGAAAATCGAGATGCGGGTATTGGGCGCGGTATTTGCGAATGTGCTTCATAGTTTAACGATAGGCGTAAAGCGCAGAAAAATTCAAGAAAATTCATTCTATTGCTTAAATAGCGGGGAGTTTTTATGACATCGGATAATGATGATCTTATGCCAACGGGCATGAGCGCATCCAAAAGCGAAGCGTCCAAAGAATTTAATGAAGATGGTGATAAAAATAAGGCACTTGGTGAAGTGCCGGATATGATTAAGGAGCATCAACCACATCCCGAGTTAAGACCGCCTTGGGATGTCGAAGATGTGGAAAGAGATGCTTTTAATGATAAATGGCAGAAGGCACAGAAAAAGCACGAGCAACGTGCCAAGAGAAAAGACCCTTTTGATAAAGACGATCAGGGAAAAGATCGTAACTCTGGTCAATCACGGCGTTAAAGCACTTCATAAAAATACTCTTGGTTGTATTTTTTTGTTGCGTTGCACATAAACAATCTGATAGATGTTCTTGCTATGTTCTTTTTATAAAGGAGACAAGAACAGGAAAGACACGAAGAGAAGGAGTGTAAACAATGACAGGCGAAACGCCGGATAAACATAATAACTGCCTATCTGGATCGCCTGCTGGTCATATTGATCATGCCCCGCCCGAACTCGATCTGGAAGAATTCACACAAGAGATTCAGGATTTAGAGCTTAGCGAAGATCAGGCAAAGGAATTGCTACAAACCCTATGGCATATCATGAGTATCTTCGTTGATATTGGTTGGGGTGTTGATACGGTGCAAATAATGCTGCCTGAACTGTATAAAAATATTGCGCTCGATTCCGCGCAATTGCTAGAGTCAAAGCAAGCCTTAAATGATAGAGATAAAGAGGAAGGAGCCAAGGAATGAGTGCAGCATATCAAAAAGCTCTGATCTATTGCAGAGTGTCGGATGTCAAGCAAACGACTGATGGTAGCGGCTTGCAAAGCCAAGAATATAGATGCCGCCAGTATGCAGCAGAGCGGCATTATGTGGTAGAACAGATTTTTCAGGATGATGTATCCGGCGGTGGTGATTTTGCCAAACGCCCCGGCATGTCCGCGCTAGTTCATTATATAGAAACACAGAAACATACCAATTACGTTATCATTTTTGATGATCTGAAACGGTTCGCGCGTGATACGTTATTTCATTTGCAACTGCGTAAAGTGATTTCAGAATGCAATGCTCAGGTTGAATGTCTCAACTATACCTTCGATGACAGTCCCGAGGGTCGTTTCATGGAAACGATATTTGCTGCGCAAGGAGAGTTGGAGCGCAAGCAGATTGGCAGGCAGACACTGCAAAAAACCAAAGCACGACTGGAAGCAGGCTATCATGCGTTCATTGCACCTGTGGGTTACAGATACGAGAAATCAAAAACCCAAGGGAAGATACTTACCAAGGATGAACCCGCCGCCTCTATCATTACAGAAATGATGCTCGGTTTTGCCTCGGGCCGTTTCCAGACCAAGCAGGAAGCCAAGTGCTTTTTGGAAAGCGTGGCCGAATTTCCGAAAGCAGCCAGCGGTAAAATCGGCAATTCGCAAGTTGATAAGATTTTAAGCAATCCGCTTTATGCGGGGTATATTGAATATAAGCCGTGGGGCGTTTCTCTTCGTAAGGGCCAACATGAAGGGCTGGTGGATTATGAAATGTTTTGTATGATCCAAGACCGCCTTGCGGGTCGCTCTCACGCACCAGCGCGTAAAGACCTCAATCAAGACTTTCCATTGCGCGGCGCAGTAGCGTGTGAATGCGGTAATGCCCTTACAGCGGCGTGGTCAAAAAGTCGTTCCGGCAAGCTCCATCCTTATTATGTCTGCCAGAACCGCAAGTGCGACTATAAAGGCAAATCTATTCGCCGTGATGTGTTAGAGGATGAATTTGAAGACTTGCTAAATAAGCTTGCTCCCTCAAAGCCTTTAATCGTCACAGCAGATAAGATGTTTCGAAAATTATGGGAGCATCGGGCGACCTCACAAGCTACAAGCAAGGCACATCTGGAAAGTCAGATAGGAAAGCTCGATAAAGATATTGAACAGCTTCTTGACCGGATCGTTGAGGCGCAAAGTCCTACAGTCATGAAAGCCTTTGAACAGCGCATTGAAAAACTGGAAAAGGAAAAGCTTCTTCTCGCGGAAAAAATCAGTCAAACAGGCCAGTCAGTCAGACCGTTTGACGAAATGTATCGAACCGCTATGACTTTTCTTAAAAACCCTAAGAAAATCTGGCACTTGGGCGGCTTGGCAGAGAAAAGAGCCGTGCTAAAACTGGCCTTTACAGACCGTCTCGTCTGGGATCGAAAGGGTGCGTATCGAACCCCTCAATTATCCTTACCCTTCAAGCTTTTAGGAGATTTTTTTATGCACGAAATAAAAATGGTGCCCAGGGGCGGAATCGAACCACCGACACGGGGATTTTCAATCCCCTGCTCTACCCCTGAGCTACCTGGGCTAACCGGAAAGCTCGTTCCTTGAAACGGGGCATTAGGGCTTATAAAATAATCATAGCCCCTTGTCCAGTACTGATTTACGTTATCTACTAGATAAACTTTTAATATCCTTGCTTAAATATGGCTCGTAATTCTTCCAATATGCCAAAGCACTTTTATAAAGGGGCTGCTTGACTTGCATAGCGCTGGCGGTTGTAACACTGCGCTTGGTTTTATGGAAGTTCAGACAATCATCATGCCACTCCAAACCACAATACTCCAAAAGCCCCCTAATAGAGTTTTGTGGATCATGAATAAGGTCATCATACCGTAAATCATAAATACGCTCCGGCAATACCTTATGCCAGTGAATCATCAAATTCTCATAGAGCTTGTAATATTCTGCCACCTCATGCTCGTCATAGGCATAAGGTAAATTCCCTGTAAAAAGGGTCTTGAAAATCGACAGGCAAATATCTCGCGGGTCTCTGATGCAATGAATAATCTTGGCCTGCGGAAACAAACACGCGATCAAACCAATAAAACGAAAATTCATCGGCATCTTATCTGTGACATAAGGGTAATCAGGCGCTAAAGCCTCAAGTTTATCCATATAATTGCGTGCCATATCCTTAAGCATCTCCTGCGTAATATTCGCATAGATATCGATGTAATTACCCAGATCGATTTCATATTTCTGAAACTGGATAGTGCCAAGATCTCGTAACTCTCCCGCACCAAACACTTTTGGATGACTGGCTAATATTTGTTCCACCAAAGAAGTGCTGGATCGTGGCATACCAAGGATAAATATCGGCGTCTTACCAGAGTTTTCGGATAGAGTATGTTCATCAATATACTCTTTGGAAAAAACGGTCTTTATATGCTCAAAGAATGTCTTTTCATTCTCAAGAGAATATTGCAAATCCTGCCTATGCAGTGCATTAGCTTGCTTATAATGAACAAAAGAAAGCTCAAAGTCCTTACACCCCTCATACGCCTTTCCCAAAGCAAAATGTATCTGGGATTGAACTTGCGGCGAAAGCGCCTTCTCCGCCAGCAAGCCCTTCATCTGCGCAACATGAGCATCACCCTTATCATATTTTTTAATCAGAGAGAGCATCCTATGAGCCGGACCGTTTTCAGGATGAATAGCTATAACCTTCTCCAGAGTATCTTTAGCATTTTCCTTATCGCCTTTTTCAAACAGAAAAGCCGCATAATTTGTCAGAGTTCTGATATTGCAGCCATCATGGGCCAGCGCTTGCTGCAAATACTCCAGCCCTTCATTCAACTTACCATGACCACGAAACGCTAAGGCCACGGCGTAATACAGCTCCAGATAAGATGGGTCAAGAAAAAGCCCCTTACAACCAAAATCAATCGCCTTTTCGAATTGCGTAGCCTCCGTATAAGCAAGGCAGAGGTTATGAAAGGCTGGAACATATGACGCATTAATACTCAAAGCCTTATGAAATAGCTCAATTGCCTTGTTATTATGCTTTCTGGTCGTAAATATTACACCAAGCTTTGTATAAGCCTCATCCAGACAGGACTCAGCAGATATAATCTCGTTTAAAATACTCTCGGCGCGTTCATATTGCTTGGTTGCCATATATTCCTTGGCCATTACAATGACCTGCTGCGGATTAGCATCTATGATCCTACGAACCAAATCCATAGCCTTGCTATCAAGCCCCTTCTCAAACAGCAAAGGCGCATAATTCGCAAGAGTTTTAATATTATGCTCATCATATGTCAGAGCTTTTTGCATATAGGATAAAGAGGCCTCTAAATCGCCCTTCAACCGTGCAGAAAACGCCAGAGTATAATAAAGGTCAAGATAAGATGGGTCATACTCAAGCCCCTGCTCGCCATAACTTATTGCCTTGTCGTAGTCCCGCAGCTTCATATATAACAAACAAAGATTATAATAAGCTGGTACGAGGGTGTTATCAGTCTCAATTGCCTTCAGAAAATAATTGATGGCCTTGTTTCCATCACCGCGAAAATTATACACCACTCCAAGCTTGGAATAAGCCTCAGCACGCGTTTCATCTACAGCTGCCAAACCCAGAAGTATATCCTCTGCATCTTGCAACTGACCTGAGCGTATAAAATCACCAGCACGTTGAAAAAGATTCTGCGTATTTTTAGAAGCTAGAGAAATAGCTGCAATCCTACATTCTTATCAAGTATGGCGATCCCGGTAGGACTCGAACCTACAATC
>DCKO01000005.1 GCA_002320665.1 Micavibrio sp. UBA1672 | reverse complement strand
CGACCCCGACAAGCCTGACCTTATGGCGTTCCTGCAAAGACACGCTTTTAATACGATTATTAAACGATTGGGCGGTAAAACCGTTACATTCACACCCAAAGTACATAGTAATGACAGTGAAGAACCACAGATCGAAAAAGAAAATCTGCCACCTGTTTCAGAGAATAAATACACACTTATAAATGACGAGAAAACTTTAAAAGAATGGATGATCGAAGCAGAAGAAACAGGGTTTCTGGTGATTGACACAGAGACAACATCCCTGACCCCCGCCAAGGCCAAGCTAGTCGGGATTTCAATCTCCCCTAAAATCGGTAAGGCCGCCTATATTCCTCTGGCCCATATTCAGGAAAGCACCGACCTTTTCGGTGATCCGTCCAAGCAGGACATCATACAATTAGACAAGGTCAAAGCCCTTGAGGTCATGAAACCCTATCTCGAAGATCAAAGTATTTTAAAAATCGGCCATAATATGAAATATGACTGGCAGATGTTTTATAAAGAGGGCATCTCGCTGCACCCCGTGGATGATACGATGCTGATCTCTTATGTCCTTGACGGTTCGCAGCACAGCAATAGCATGGATAACTTAAGCATTATGTATTGCGATCATACACCTATTAAATATGAGGAAGTTGCAGGGAAAGGTAAATCCCAAATCACGTTTGACAAAGTCTCGATCGAAGACGCTCTGACTTACGCCGCAGAAGATGCGGAAATCACGCTACGCCTGCACAAAATCCTAAAGCCGCGCCTTACCCGAGAGAAAATGGTTGCTGTCTATGAGACCATTGAGCGCCCGCTTATTCCTGTCATTGCCCGCATGGAACTTGAAGGGATAAAGGTCGATCCTAAAATCCTCACCGAGATGAGCACAGAATTCGGTAAAAAGCTTGTTATTCTGGAAGAAGAAATTCATAAACTTGCTGGACACCCCTTTAATGTCGCCTCCCCCAAACAAGTCGGCGAAGTCCTGTTCGATGAAATGGGGTTACAAGGCGGCAAAAAAACTAAAACCGGCGTTTATTCGACATCTATCGATGTACTTGAAAAACTAAGCCTTGAAGGCCATGAGATCGTTAGAAAAATTCTTGAACATCGTGGATTATCCAAACTTAAATCCACCTATACAGATGCCCTACAGGAACAAATAAACCCTGAAACAAACCGCGTTCACACTTCCTATAGTATGGCAGGCACAAGCACCGGACGCTTGGCCTCCTCGGATCCGAATTTGCAAAACATCCCAATCCGCACAGAAGAAGGCCGCGCCATCCGCAAAGCTTTTATAGCCAAAGAAGGCCATGTTTTATTATCCGTTGATTATTCACAAGTCGAACTACGCCTATGTGCGGAAATGGCAGGAGTCGAAGCTCTGAAGCAAGCTTTTAAAGACGGCGTAGATATTCACTCTTTGACCGCCTCACAAGTCTTTGATATACCACTCGATCAAGTCACACCTGAAATTCGCCGCCAAGCCAAGGCCGTAAATTTCGGCATCATCTATGGCATCTCAGGTTTTGGCCTAGCCAAACAACTCGGGTGTAGTACTGGGGAAGCAACAGAGTTTATCAAACGCTACCTCGCACGCTTCCATGAAATAGAAACATTCATGGAAAATGCAAAAGAAGAAGCCAAGAAGCAGGGTTTCGTTTACACACTTTACGGACGAAAATGTTATATTTCAGGTATTCAGGATAAAAACCAGATGCGTGTACGCGGCGCTGAACGCCAAGCCATCAACGCACCATTACAGGGCACAGCCGCCGATATCATGAAAATTGCCATGGTAAAAATGGAAAAAGCACTCATAAATGCAAAACTAGCAGGAAAAATGCTTTTACAAGTCCATGATGAGCTTATTTTCGAAATTCCCGAGGCAGAGCTAGAAAAAAGTAAGGACACAATAACAGAAACCATGGAAAATTCATTTAAAATCAACAAGATAGGAATTTCCGTACCTCTTGATGCTGAAGCTGGGTCTGGGCAAAGCTGGGCTGAAGCACACTAAAAATGGATATTTTATGCATTATTATGCAAAAAAAATAACTTTTTTGTTGACGCCCCCAAAATAAATATGTAAAACGTAATCATAGCGTGATGCTTCTGTTCCCCTCACACACATTCAGAACATC
This sequence comes from Micavibrio sp. UBA1672, assembly GCA_002320665.1. Taxonomy (GTDB): domain Bacteria; phylum Pseudomonadota; class Alphaproteobacteria; order Micavibrionales; family Micavibrionaceae; genus UBA1672. Next base: position 28,284 of record DCKO01000005.1, on the reverse strand, counting down.
AGGCTATCAATAATAATGGAATTTTAAAGTTCCCCACACACGGAAAGTTGAAACCGCTCTTAGCACCCTGCTAAGGGCGGTTTCGCTTTTTAATTTCAAAAATTTCTTTTCACGCCCCTATACTAAAGGTTATGCTAATAGAGCAACATGCATTACGACGAGGGGGGAACACATATGTCTGAAGCTGTTTTTGTTGAAAAACCTGATCAATCACATATTCATACTTTATACTCATCCCCAGACTATAAAAACGAAGAAGTCGACAAAAAAACTCTGATCATAATGTGCCATCATTTTCCTGGAAATTGTCATGGTACGGAAAATATTTTGAAAGATGCTGAAAAAACCTGTTTATCTTTAGGACTTCACACCCTTCGGTTTGATTTCACACATTGTAGCGGAAACGACAATAACGCAAATAATTTTACACTTGGAACTGCTATAGAAGATATGAAAATATTATTGGCTTGGGCAACGAAGCGAGGATTCAAACATATAGGTTTTTTTGCAGAAGGGCTAGGAGCACTACCTCCTATTCTTTTGGGAAATAAATACATTGATTTTATCGTTATGGCATATCCCGTTATTTTAATTGAAGATGCCTATAACCCCGAAACAATCAGCACCCAAGAACGAGATATGTCAGCAAACCTTATTAAAAAACTGCCTGATATAAATATTGATAAAGCACTTGAAAGTTTTACCAAACCCAGCCTCATTTTTTATGGTACCAACGACACACGGTTTTCATCATCTCATTTAAATATTCTAAAAAACAAACTTGGGTCAAGTCGCATAGATATTACAAGTATTAATGGTGGAACTTACGGCCTGCCAGAGATATCAGCTAGAAAAGCACTTGATCTCAATCTTAAAGTTTTTTTAAAGAAGTATGCATATTGCTCTGAACCCTAAAATCCAAAAAAATATGGCAATAGACGAAAAGTACTTGATTTTTTAGCTCCTCCAATTGTATATAACTGTTTCTTTACGAATAAATGTGGTCTGGCTAATTTATGTACTCGGCATGCCTCGGCCACATAAATGAAATTTGCAACCATAATAAGGAGAAGAAAATGCCGAAGATGAAAACGCACTCCAGTGCAAAAAAACGGTTCAAAGTAACCAAAAAAGGCAAAGTAAAATCTAAAAAGGCCTTTACTAGCCACATGATGATGAACAAGCCAAAATCGATGAAACGCAAGGCACGCGGCCTTGACGTGCTTTGTGAAGCAGATGAACGCGTTGTTTTGCGCAACTTCCTGCCTTACTCACGCAAATCGAAAACAAGTAAGCCATATGCTAAAAAAGAAGGAGGGTCCGAATAATGTCACGAGTAAAAGGTGGACCTCGCGCCCATGCGCGTCACAAAAAAGTAATCAAGCAAGCTAAAGGCTATTACGGCCGCAGAAAAAATTGTTTCCGCACAGCCGTTCAAGCTGTTGAAAAAGCAGGCCAATATGCTTATCGAGACCGTCGTAATAAAAAACGTGATTTCCGTAAATTATGGATACAACGTATCAATGCGGCAGCACGCCTGAACGAGCTTACATACTCTCAATTTATGCACGGCCTTAAGCTTTCTGGTATCGAATTAGATAGAAAAGTTCTTTCTGATATTGCTATCCGAGAGCCAGAGCAATTTGCAGCTATTGCAAAAACTGCAAAAGGCGCCCTTGAAAAAGCAGCGTAGAACAAAGAGTTATAATTCTTTCTAAAAGCAGCTTTTTTATGCTAAGCATAAGTAAGCTGCTTTTTTGTAAGATGCATCTATAATTATGAAAAATATAGTTTTTATTATTTTTGTGATTACTGCCCTTTTCTCTTCACTAGAGGGAAAAGCGGAAACCTACGACCAAAAACAAGGCAAAAATTACCAAGAAATATGGGCAGAAGGCCCACCTGTCTCAGATGCGCAACTAAGAGCATGGCTTAGCCTCGCAAGCACCTCAGTTTTTGATTTCTCCCATAAAAATTACGAGGATCGCCAACAAGAAAACAAAAAGTTTTTTACAACGCTAGGCTATATGTCATTTTATAATGCGTTAAAAGAAGCAAAACTTTATGACCTGATAACAGAAAAAAAACAAACCATTTCAGGTTACCTTCTTTCGCCACCAAAAATATCAAAACCCATACTTAAAAACGAAGGCTTCCTTTGGGAAGTAGATATGGTTTACGCTATCGTCTATGAGAATGAAACATCTGTTACAACTCAAAAGCTTAGAGTTTTTGTAACGGTAACACAAAAAGAGGACGCAAAAGACTACGAAACAGGTGACGACCTATCACCGCTTGAAGTATTGGGAATACGCAAATGGGTCGCAGAGCCAATGCATGAAGGATTATATGTTTGTTCAGAAACAGAAACACAACTGAGCCATAATGAAAATGATAAAATCGATGAATTGCAAAGTGAAAATAAAAGTCTAAGACAGCGTTTAGAAGAACTTCTGGACTATGTGCAACCCGCATCGAAATAAGTATTTCATAATTAAAGTCTTTCGCTAATATACTCAAGCTATGACATCACAAAAACTGGCTATTTTCGACTGGAATGGAACTCTGATCGCTGACACAAAACCAGCTTGGGTGGCGTCAAATGCCTGCCTGAAATTCTACGGCGTAGGCCCTATTACATTTCAGAAACAACGAGAAACTTTTGATTTTCCGATTTTACACTATTACAAACGTAATGGATGTGACATTGACCGCGTTCTAGCCACCAAAGACGAAGCCAATGAAATTTTCCAAAATGAATATGACCGTCTGGCTGCCAATGCCCGCACACGATCAGGAACACGCGAACTTCTGGACTGGCTTCAAGGCCACAATATTGACTGTATGATCCTGAGCAATTATCTGACTGTCAAAATCGAAAGCCATTTAAAGCGCTTAAAAATAAGAGACTATTTCAGTTATATTTCAGCGCATAATTGTGACGGCACATCTATCCTTAGCTCTACAAGCAAATTAGAAAGGCTATCAGATTTCATGATCAAACGCGGCTACCAACCTAAAAATGCCTTTATCATCGGCGATTCTATGGAAGAGCCCGATATCGGCCGCCATATGGGCGTAACGTCGATTGGAATTACAGGCGGCTGCATCACCGAAAAACGTCTGCGAAAGGCCAAACCCGACCACCTGATTACCCATTTAAGTCAAACAAAGTCTATTTTAAAGGAAAAATGGCAATTGTAGCTTTGATTTATCACAAATCCGGTGCTAAAACACTTTCATGACACAAGACATACAAAGCTTAAAAGCAGAAATTACAGATGAAGTCAAAGCCGCATGCGACCTCAAATCCCTTGATGATGTGCGCGTAAGCGTTTTAGGCAAAAAGGGCCGCATCACTGCTCTTATGAAAACTTTGGGCAAAATGACCCCTGAAGAGCGCCAAACAAAGGGGCGTGACCTGAATATCCTGAAAGATGAGATTGCCGACCTGATAAAACATCAGGAAAGCGCACTCAAAAAACAGGAAATGGATGCCCGCCTAGCCAGCGAAACGCAAGATATTACACTCTCCCCCAGACCAGAATATATGGGACACATCCACCCGATTTCACAAACCATTGAGGAACTGACAACCATATTCGCAGCTATGGGCTTTAGCGTTGCAGAAGGCCCTGATATCGAAGACGATTACCACAATTTCACGGCTCTGAACTTCCCGCCAGGTCATCCGGCCCGAGAGATGCAAGACACATTTTTTCTGCCCGAAACACAAGATGAAGAAGGTGAATATGCAAAGAAACTTTTGCGCACCCATACATCTTCTGTGCAAATTCGTCACATGGAAAATAACAAACCACCGCATAAAATTATATGCTTCGGCCGGACTTATCGTTCGGATTATGATTTGACGCACACACCTATGTTCCACCAAATGGAAGCACTCATGATCGATAAGGAAACCAATATGGGTCATCTTAAGGGCTGTATTATGGATTTTGTCCGCGCCTTTTTCGAGATTGATGATCTGCCTGTGCGCTTCCGCCCCAGCTTCTTTCCCTTTGTTGAACCCGGCGCAGAAATTGATATTGGCTGCTCCCGCGAAGATGGCGGCCTAAAAATTGGCGCTGGTGATGACTGGCTAGAAATTGGTGGCTCCGGTATGGTGCACCCGAACGTCCTGAAGAATTGCGGGCTTGATCCGAATGAATATCAAGGCTTCGCCTTTGGCATGGGCATTGAGCGCATGGCTATGCTGAAATATGGTATCCCAGACCTTAGAACCTTCTTCGAAAGTGACCTAAGATGGTTGCGCCATTATGGCTTTAATCCGCTAGAACGCCCGAACAGCGCTACTGGCGTTAAGAGCTAGAAAGGCGGATAGATGGGTGTTAATCGTCTAAAAATCCGCCCGCTTGAATTTGATGATTTCCCTAAATGGCTACCCCTTTGGGATGGAAACAATCTCGGTGTACGTGACGAAGCTGTCACGACCGAAACATGGTCACGCCTGATTAATAAAGAAAACAAATCCGTAAACGGCTTATGCGCCCAAATGGGCGAAGAAATGATGGGCATTGTACATTATATTCTTCACCCGACAACAGGCCATATTAACAATGTTTGCTATATGCAGGACCTCTATGTCCATCCAGACCATAGACGCAAAGGCGTTGGAAAACGTCTGGTTAACGAAGTTACAATCATTGGCACACGAGAAAAATGGGCGCGTATGTACTGGCTAACCCAGAATAATAATATGGAAGCCAAAGCCATGTACCAGAATTTTGGTGTAAAGCTGAACTTCACTTTTTATGTCCTGCCGATTTCGTAGATCATAGAATTAGTAATCTTTAGCAATAATAACAACTTCTTGAGTGCTCATGATCTGCTTTCCTTCAAGATAAGCTAAAACCACTTGCCCGCTATTCATCAAATTCATGGCAGTCTTTGAATTAATTTCAAAACCAAGACTTTGCGTAAAACCGTCAACATAGACAATTGAAAATGAATTGCTGGATTGGTCATATTCAATCCAGCTAATTTCCTCTTCTATCGGTCTGTCATGAAATATGATAACTTGTCCGCTTCCATTTGACATGACACCACAAGACATAATTTCATTTAACGGGGACTTTGAAAGAACATCCATCATATTTATGACACAGAAGGTATCTCATAAGATACTGTAGCATCGTATTGCTGAATAACATCCGGTGCTCCAGAACCAGCAATGCCTGCTGTGGAAACATTAATTTCATTCATCGCTGAAAGTGCATTATTTCTTAACGTCGGATCATCAGTCTGAAGTTCGCTGTCACTACCACTGAAATCCATCTCGGTTATTGTACTGACATCAACTTGCGCAACCTGTTCTTGCTCTTCCGTTTGCTCCTGCCCAGGATTTTCTTCTTCAGCGCCTACCGCCGGCTCTTCTGTTTCGGCCTTGGCGACTTGCTGCTGCTCTTCTTCCGGCTTTGGAATTTCTACACCTATCTCATCCAATATGTTCTCAAGCATCCCCATAAAATCAGTATCACCACCAGAAATCATATCCAGCATAGCAAAGAGAATACCAATGCCACCACCAAGTTCCAACAAATTCGCTTGTTTCTCCGATGCCTCCCTTAATAGCAATAAATTTGCCGTCTCTTTCTTTAATTCAGGATTATCCTCCAATGCCTCCTTAAAGACTTGCGCCTTTTGGTCATCCGGCGCAGATTCAACTTCATCAAGAACTTCACTGAATAATGCATGATATTTATCTGAAACAAGTCCGCCCTCAAGTGCCTTATCAAGCCTTTCCCGCATATCCGCCACGGCCTGAGCAGGATCTTCACCTAATTCCTGATCAAATAAAGCAATAATTGCTTCATTGGATAAATCTTGAAAATCTTTAGGCGTTTCCGATTCAGCTTCCTGAGTTGTAGGGGGTGTAGAAACGACCCTTGGCTCTTCCGTCACAGTTGTTGTCGGCGCGGTAGTAGTAGTTGAAGCTGCTGCAACCACCATCTCTTCTTGCTGCTGACTAGGATTATAGGCAGCATGATCTCGTCTTTCAGCTTCTATCTCAGCCATTTGTTCCGAATCCAAATTTTGACTGATATCTGGATCGTCTTCTGTCACTTCAACGCGGGTTACATCTGCCATTAATCACCTTTAAAATTATGTATAAAAATTCTATCACATAGAATAATCAAAATGCAAATGATACATCTATCTAGAAACAGTTTGAATTTTACAAAAAACCCTTGGAAAATAGAGGTTTTGCACTTAGATTATCAAAAAAATTTGACCAAAAGAAATTTAAAGACATGAAATTTACTATTCACTGGCTAAAACAGCATCTAGAGACAAAAGCAAGCGATGCTGAAATATGCGAAAAACTCACCGATATTGGTCTTGAGTTAGAAGAATTCGAAGATAAGGGCAAGATATACGAAAACTTCAAAGTTGCTTACGTAGAATCAGCCGAAAAACACCCTGATGCCGACAAACTCAAGGTATGTAAAGTCAAAACAGAAAGCGGCACTGTTCAGGTCGTATGTGGTGCACCAAATGCCAAAACTGGCATGAAGGGCATATTCGCCCCCGAAGGCAGCTATATCCCGGGCCTTGATGTGACATTACAAAAAACTAAAATCCGTGGCATAGAATCCCGCGGTATGCTGGTATCCGAAAAAGAAATGCTCCTATCAGACGATCACAAAGGTATTATCGAGTTAGAAGATAATTATGATATTGGCACACCTATTACCAAAATTTTTAATCTCGATGCTAAAATAGTTGAAATCGGCCTGACACCAAACCGCGCTGATTGCGCTGGCATTCGCGGTATAGCCAGAGACTTGGCGGCTGCCGGTTTGGGCACAGTAAAGCCTCAAGACGAATCTCCCGTCAAAGGCACGTTCAAATCACCCATAAATGTCGAAATCGAAGATGAAGAAGGCTGCCCACTCTTTTTAGGCCGCACAATAAAAAATATCAAAAACCGCCCATCACCAGACTGGCTGCAAGATATGCTGCTTTCCGTAGGATTAAGGCCTATTTCCGCTCTGGTTGATATCACAAACTTCATAACCATGGATCAATGCCGCCCCTTACATGTCTATGATATGAATAAACTTTCAGGTGATATTATTGTGCGCAAAACTAATGGCGGAGAAACGCTCGAAGCCCTTGATGATAAAACCTATAAGGACCTACCGGAAAACATAGTAGCAATCACAGATAACTCTGGCGTTATTGGCTTGGGCGGTATTATCGGCGGCATATCGACAGGCTGTACCGAAGAAACAACCAGCGTCTTCCTCGAGGCGGCTTATTTTGAGCCCATGCGCATTGCGCGCGCCGGACGTGATATAGGCGTTGAAAGTGATGCGCGCTATCGCTTTGAACGTGGCATCGATCCTGAATTCACCAAGCTTGGCATCGAAATAGCTACGCGACTGATCATTGATTTATGCGGAACCGATAAAACCGAAATCAGCGAAATTGTGCAAGCCGGAAATACACCAAACTGGCGACGTGAGATCGAATACGCACCCATCTTAACCAAAAAATTGTGCGGCGTCGCCATAGATTCTGCGCAGCAAAAGAAAATATTGCAATCTCTAGGCTTCGAAATCAGCGATAAAAAAGACAAGATGATTATAACACCGCCATCATGGCGCGGTGATGTACATGGCGCAGCAGACATCGTCGAAGAAATCATTCGCATATATGGCTTTGACAAAATTCCTGCAATATCAGTCAAGCCGGAAAACACAATCTCGCAAGGGGTAGAAACACAGACACTCTCGCGAACTCGAATGGCCAGAACAGCTATGGCTGTGCGCGGTCTGGATGAATGCGTGACATGGTCTTTCCTACCAAAAAAACTTGCCGATAATTTCGGCAGCAATGATAACAAGGCTTTATCACTTTTAAACCCTATTTCCTCAGAACTGAGCCAGATGCGCCCTTCTATCCTGCCAAACTTAATAGAAGCGGCCATTCATAATGCAGATCAAGGCTTACCCGATGCTGCACTTTGTGAAGTGGGCCCAGTCTTCAGAACATCAAAAGCTGATGGACAAGATATAGTTGCCGCAGGCCTTCGCACAGGAAATGCTGCACCTAGACACTGGGCAGAAGATCAGCGCGAAAGAAAAATAGACCTTTTCGATGCCAAAGCAGATGCCATGGAAATCCTGAGAGCATGCGGCGCACCAGCAGAAAATGCACAAGTCACTCGTGATGCACCTGAATATTTTCACCCCGGTCGTTCAGGAGTATTCCGTTTAGGAAAAAATGTGCTCGCCAATTTTGGGGTTATTCATCCGGCCATTACAGAAGAAATGGGACTAAAGGGCGATGCTGTTGGCTTCGAAATATTCTTAGAAAATATTCCAGCTGCGCGCAAGAAAAATGCTACGGCCAAGCCACTTCTGGAGATAAACCCACTTCAAGCACTTACTCGTGATTTTGCGTTTATAGTCAAAGATAAGGTTGCCGCAGATGATTTGATTAAGGCTGCAAAAGCTGCTGATAAAAAGCTAATAACCGATGCCTCTATTTTCGATGTTTATTCTGGAAAAGGCGTAGATGAAGGGCACAAATCATTAGCCCTAAGTATAACGATCCAGCCAAATGACGCTGCGCTAAATGATGCACAAATTGATGATCTGATGCAAAAAGTAATCAAGGCTGTATCTGATAAAACAGGCGGTACTCTGCGCGGCTAAAGCACATCCGTAATTTGCTGAAAAATATCATGAAACATCTGTGTCGTAAGGCGGCCCGTATTCGTATTATAGCGAGAGCAATGATACGAATCGATCAGCTTGATACCATTATCAAAATCATGCATGGCGCCATGTACAAACTTGAAGGCTGATTGCTTATAGCCAGAAGTCACTACCACCGCATTATGTGATATCAACCCCAAACTCAGAATAACTTTAAGCTTAGGCATAGTTTCAAATTCTGTTTTTAAAAATGACCGACACGTTTTAATCTCTGTGCCTGTCGGCTTGTTTTCTGGGGGCACACATTTCACGGCATTGGTTATTCTGGCATTAACAAGCTCCAAACCATCACTTTTTTGCGCAGCATAATCCCCTTTTGCAAAGCCAAACTCCAGCAAAGTCGCATATAATAGGTCACCTGCATAATCACCAGTAAAAGGACGACCGGAAAAATTCGCCCCCTTTAAACCCGGCGCGAGCCCCACAATTAATAACTCGGCATCCCGACATCCAAAGGATGGCACAGGCGCATTGTAAAATTCCGGAAATTTCTTGCGATTCTCCTCACGAAAATCTGCCAATCTAGGGCACAAATCACAATTTAATTTAGGTAAAAGCTCATACATACTCACGTTATGCATCGCCAGCCATCTTGCGTCAATCCTCCAGTAAAGCTAAACGCAAACCTAAATTAGGCCTTGCTTTTTCAACATACCCCGACTATAAAACCGCTTTATAGAAAATTTATAGTCAAGTAAAAGGATTAATTTGTCATGGCCCGCATTACTGTTGAAGATTGCATTGATAAAGCCGAAACCCGTTTCGAACTCGTCATGGCTGCTGCGCAACGTGCCCGTAAAATAGGTTCTGGTGCAGGTATTACAGTTGATAAAGATAACGACAAAAACCCTGTTATTGCCCTTCGTGAGATCGCCGAAGAAACTATCTCGGTGCCTGAGTTAAAAGAAGAAGTTATAACAAACTACCAACGCTTCTTGCCCCAAGATGATACTGAAGAAAGCATTGACCTTATGGACGGTGAGCAGGAATGGAGCCAACTTTCCAAGAATTCTGCTGATGGTGCATATGCAAGCGAGGAAATCAGCGAAGACGATGAAGATCGGGAAGAAAGCAGTGAAGCCCCTACTCTAGGTGACATTGCTGGCGTTTAAGCCTCCTTCGAAAATAAGAATAATCTAAGCCGCACTAAAAATGTGGCTTTTTTTATGCATAATTTTATACCTTTATTTAAAAAAAATGTTAGCATTGGGATTCAAAAGCACAGTAAGCGGGCTTTCAGGGCACATTACACGCAAAATATATTGGCATATTTGACGCATATGGACGAACAGTTAGAAAAACTTTTGACGACAATCAAAAGCTACAATCCGGATTTTGACAATCAGATTGTAGAAAAAGCTTTTGAATTCGCCAAAGAAAAACATGAAGGACAAACCCGAGCATCTGGTGAACCTTATTACACTCACCCAGTTGAAGTGGCGCAAATCCTAGCCGACATGAAAATGGATGTTACAACAATTGTAACTGCTATTTTACATGATACAGTTGAAGACACCGATGCGACACTAGATGATCTAAAAAAAGAATTCGGCAAAGATGTGGCTGATCTTGTTGATGGCGTGAGCAAACTTACGCGTATCGAAAGTCAAACTGTAGAGGGCAAACAAGCAGAAAACTTCAGAAAACTCTTGCTTGCCATGTCCGAGGACATCAGGGTTCTGCTCGTAAAGCTCTCAGACCGCTTACATAACATGCGCACGATTGATGCTATTAAAAAGTCCCATAAACGCCAGCGCATAGCCTCGGAAACACTGGATATTTACGCCCCTCTCGCGGAGAGGATTGGCGTGCACATGATCAAGGCCGAATTGGAGGACTTATGCTTCGAACAAATTCATCCTGAAGCCAAAGAAAGTATCCTGAACCGCCTAACTTACTTAAGAAAAGAAGGTCAGGACCTTGTTGCCGGCATCATATCAGAGCTTCAGAAAAATCTTGAAGACCAGGGGATCAAAGCCCTAGTAACCGGCCGAGAAAAAACGCCCTATTCCATCTGGAAGAAAATGCAGCGAAAAAATGTCGCATTTGAGCAACTTTCTGACATCATGGCATTCCGAATTTTGGTAGATAAACAGGAAGATTGCTATTTGGTTCTAGGTGTTATTCACGGTAAATACCATAGCGTCCCGGGGCGCTTTAAAGATTATATATCTACGCCAAAACCCAACGGATACCGCTCTATACACACTACAATCATGGGCCCAAAACGACAGCGTATCGAAATTCAGATCCGCACTCATGACATGCACGATCAGGCCGAGCTCGGTGTAGCTGCACATTGGGCCTATAAAGAAGGCCAACAACCCAAAGAACGCGATGTTACCAAATATCGTTGGCTACGGGAATTACTGGATATTCTAGAACATGAGCAAAAGCCAGAGGAATTCTGGGAGCATACAAAACTTGAACTATTTCAGGACCGCGTTTTTGTTTTCACCCCAAAAGGCGATCTGGTCGAGCTTCCCTATGGTGCCACGCCCATAGATTTTGCTTATGCTATACACTCCGATATTGGTGATAAATGCGTAGGATCCAAGATCAATGGTCGCATAGCACCCTTGAATTCCCATTTATCAAATGGCGATGAAGTCGAGGTTATAACATCTAAATCCCAGACCCCTTCGCCAACTTGGGAACGTTTTGTAGCCACAGGTAAGGCACGCTCTCATATCCGCAGATATATCCGCAACCAGCAACGAGACGAGTTTGTAACCCTCGGCAAAGCCATGATCCAGAAAGTCTTCCGCCAAGAAGGCTACGAGTTCAGTGAAAAAGCTATATCCGGCATTCTAAAAGAATATAAGGTAGAAGAAAACGATGATATATACGCCAAAATAGGCTCAGGAATTCTGGTTGCCCGTAACGTCTTTAATGCCATCTTCCCCGGCCATAAAACAGAAATTGTCAAGCGCCCCTCAGAGGAAATGGATAAGATTTCTGCAGCCCAAGTCACCAATACAGACGGCCCTATGCCAATTAAAGGCCTCATACCGGGCATGGCTGTGCACTTTGCACGGTGCTGCCACCCTCTGCCGGGTGATCGAATTGTGGGTATTGTGACAACCGGAAAAGGCGTTACTGTTCATACAATTGATTGTGAAACCCTTGAAAACTTTGCTGATACACCGGAACGCTGGCTGGATATCTCATGGGGCAGCGGCGATGACATGCCCGAATCACATGTCGGACGCCTACACCTGACCATATCTAATGAACCGGGTGCTCTTGGCACGGTTTCAACAGTAATCGGCCGTAATGGCGGTAACATAACCAATCTGAAGATCGTTAGCCGTTCTCTGGATTTCTGGGAAATGATACTGGATATTTATGTTCACGACACACAGCATCTAAATAATGTCATCGCCGCCCTAAGAGCTACGCCATGTATCGTATCGGTAGATCGCGCACGTGGGCGCTAGATAAAATGTTGAAAAATCAACCTTTACAGCTACCAATACCAAAATAGCTAGTTCTATCAACGCCAACTTCCGCAGCTTGCTCACAAGCTAATTCCTGTGCTGTCATTTGCACTTGTAACTCTACAGGCAAGGCCGGAGAACCATTTTTACCTTCAATAGCACCCCCAAGACCTTCATAGCTATAAGCTAAGCCCTGCACTTCTCTTGTTGGCCAAGCATCTACTAACTTACTATCAAAACCTGAAATCAAATTATTCATGGAGTCATTTTCATAGCCTGTATCATGATAGGATGCAAATAATTGCTGGGCAAAAATATACATCTCAAGATTCACAGGCTGCTCGTTTTCAATGGTATTGGTAACAATTTCTTGAAACTCTCCCACAGTCTTTCCATCCAATGCCTTGGCAAGCTCTGGCGACAAGCCAACCTCAAGCAAATTTTCCCTATCAAAAACATCTTGCGGATTTGCTCCAGTCCACATTGATCCATCCCCAGCATCAAGTTCATCCATTTTGAAATCAAATTGTCCAGACATAATATTTCACCCTTGCTTTTAAATATATCATGATAATACCATAATCCTAATATTTTAAGCAAGCATTCAAGAAGAAATCATATACAAGTCAAGATGTTAGCGTAATCCAACCGCCACCAATAACGCGATCATCTATATAACACACAGCCGCCTGCCCGGCCGCTATACCAAAATGAGGCGAATCAAGATGAATCTCAGCCCCTTTTTCATCAATATGAAGCTTGGCTTTTGTAGGCTTCATGACTGAACGGAATTTTAAATCAACATCAATCGGATCGCTCTGATAATCATCCAATAACCAATTACATTGATTGATATGTAATACCGTTCTGGCCAGAGCTTCCTTCGGACCTACAATGACCCGATTTTGAGCCGGATCAAGCGCAATCACATAAAGAGGCTCGTTATTCTCACTGACACCGCCGCCAATCCCGAGGCCTTTGCGCTGCCCGATTGTATAATGAATAATCCCTTGATGCTCGCCGACAATGCGCCCATCCACATGCACAATATCACCGGACTTCTCTGCCTCAGGACGCATTTTCTTGACGACCTTGGCATAATCTCCATGAGGCACAAAGCAAATATCCTGCGAATCAGGCTTTTCAGCATTGAGCAGACCTAAACGCTCTGCATGCTGACGCGTCACATCCTTACGCCATCCACCAAGAGGAAACCTCAAAAAATCAAGCTGCGCTTGTGTCGTGGCAAAAAGAAAGTAACTCTGATCCTTTCCTTCATCTTTCCCCCGATAAAGGCTTGCCACACCTTTCTCATTAAGGTCACGGCGAATATAGTGTCCTGTCGCCATACAATCCGCCCCCAAATCCTTGGCCACATCCAATAAATCCTCGAATTTCACTGTTTGATTACACTTCACACAAGGAATTGGCGTTTCACCGCGCAAATAGCTATCGGCAAAGTCTTCAATCACGCTTTCCCGAAAATTACTCTCATAATTCATCACATAATGTGGAAAGCCAAATTGCTCGGCCACACGCTTGGCATCATATATATCCTGCCCAGCACAGCACGTCTTGCTCTTGACCACATCACCTGCATTGCCGCCATAATCATACAATTGCAATGTCACACCAATGACATCATAGCCTTCCTCATGAAGAAGCGCCGCCACCACAGACGAATCAACCCCACCCGACATGGCAACAACCACGCGGGTTTCAGAAGGCGGCTTCGCAAAGCCCAATGAATTTAAATCTTGTGTCATCATGGCGCGGCAATATACGGGGCAAACAGCTAAAATTCAAGCTTTTAGAGCGTTCTATCGCCTTTAGCATCACGCGTTTCAATCAAAGTCTCGCCATTTGCTCCCAAAATTACAAGATGCTCCTTATCTTTATTCCGCAAGATCACAGCCCTGCGCCTCGCATCAAGAGGAAGGCTCTCTATCACCTCAAGGTCACGTTTTTTTCCTTCCTTCTGAGTAGGCTGTGCCCCAGCTAGGCCTAGTTTCTTGATCAGGTAAGCCAAACCACCCATAAGGCCTAAAACAACGCCCAAAGACAATAAAAGCCTTAGAATATCTATATCCATTACTCATCCCCGTCAGTAATCAATGTATCAAAAGGATCGTCCTGCCCGTTCGCTCTGTAGAGATAAGATAAAATCTCTCCCACAGCAACAAAAGCCTCATTAGGGATCGGACTATCCAGCTCTATAACCGCAAGCATTTCAGCCAAATCACTGTCTTCACGCACTGATATGCCATTTTCAAAGGCCAATTGCAGGATCTTCTCGGCCAAATCTCCCCGTCCAGCTGCAGCTATGCGCGGCACTTTTTTCCCCCCCATAGACTCTTTTAAGGCCACAGCGGTCTTCTTTTCAGGAATTTTCCTTATATTTAAACCACTTAAGGGATTATCGTCTGTATTTTTAAATCCGTCATCGAATCCATCGCTCATTGGCATATTTCCTGCAACGATTTTGTTTAGATGAAAGACGAAGGTACAATAAAATGACGATACAGGATATAGGACTTTTTCAGGGAATAGGCGCAAAAATGGATTTTTTAAACCAGCGCCAAGGTGTTATTGCGCAAAATATTGCAAATTCCGACACCCCGGGATATCGCCCAAAAGACCTGCAGCCCGTTGATTTTAATGAATATTTGGGTGCAGCAAGTGCAAAATACAGAAATATTACCAACGTATCCGTCGCAAAAACCGATGGCGAGCATATCGGACACGGTGAAGACGACCTTCATACCAGATCAAAGAAACAACGAGATACTTACGAAGTTGCGCCGGCTGGAAATGCGGTCATCATGGAAGAGCAACTCATGAAAAGCGGCCGAACCGTTATGGATTATAACTTGATGGCCAATATCTACCAAAAGAATGTCGGCATGCTCCGCACAGCTTTAGGTCAGAGATAAAAAGGAATAAAGGAGTATAAGCAATGAGTAATGATATTCTAAATGCTATGCAAATCTCCGCGCATGGTATGCGCGCCCAAGGAGCCCGTATCCGTGTCATCACAGAAAACGTGGCAAACGCCGACACAACAGGCTTAACACCGGGCGCTGACCCGTATACGCGCCAAACCATCAGCTTTAAAAACCAGTTGGACAGGGAAATGGGCGTACATTTCGTCGAGGTTGATGATATAGGCCGCGATACAAAAACACCTTTTGAGCTAAAATATTTGCCGGATCACCCCGCCGCCAATGAAGAAGGCTTTGTCAAAATGCCTAATGTGAATACCATGCTGGAAATCATGGATATCCGTGAGGCACAACGGTCCTACGAAGCGAATCTAGGAATGATCGAGCAATCCCGTACAATGATCTCCAGAACAATTGACCTGCTCCGTTCAGTTTAATTGATTGATAGGTATGAATACTGTAAAACAAAGAGAGTAACTTAAGGATAACACAATGCCAGATAGCATAAGCGCAAATTTAGCCTCAAACGCCTATAGCCGAACCAGCAATCTATCCGGCATAGATAGCATCAAGGATATTGCAGGCAAAGATGATAGCGACGGCAGCGGCGAAAGTGGCGGCGGTGTTTTCCTGAATATGGTCAAAGATGGCCTGAGCCAATCTATCGACACAGTAAAGCGTGGAGAACAAATGTCTGCGGCCGCAGTAACAGGCGAAGCTGACCTTACAGATGTCGTACAAGCTGTCACAGCTGCAGAATTACAGGTTCAAACCGTCACAGCAATTCGTGATCGTATGATTTCTGCCTATCAGGAAATTATGCGCATGCCGATCTAACAAGATCACTCTTGAAAAAACCTTATTCTTTAACAATCTTATAGAACTTATTAGCAGCCAAATCACCTTCAACAGTGCTTTCACTACCATCCGGCCATTTAATCAGAACACTCTTTATGGTTTGCGCTGCACCTAGACCGAAATGCGCCTCTGGCGGATTAAAGGATTTATAACCACCACTACCCTGAATATCCACTCTTTGCTGCTGGATTTCTCCATCAACTTCATAAGAAACAATAATTTGTGCACCATAAGCAAAGGGGTTCTTGGCACTCTTATCATCCAGAACAAACGTAACGGCATTATTCTCTTGGGTCTCATTGCGATAAATAGTAACCGGCATATCCATGGGCACGGTAACAATGTCAAGATCTCCATCACGATCATAGTCCATATAGGCATAAGCCGTCGTCATGGAATAATCTTCCAGCTTATATTCTTTGGTCTTATCATCGAAATAACCATCACCTTTATTCAAATAGAACACATTTGAGGCCAGAGTAATCGGCAAGTTATGACCATTAACAATATATAAGTCTTTCCAGCCATCCAGATCTATATCGGCAAATCGTGAATTCCACGTCCAGCCGCCATATCCGATACCGCGTTTATTACTTTCCTCTGTATAATGGCCCCCCTCACGATCCGTGCGCAAAAGAACATTATATAATGAAGCATTAGATGCCATGATGTTCTCGTCCATGGTATATTCACCTTCAAATTCGTCATCTTCATCCCGTGCACAAATTTCCAGATATCTGTCGGATAATATCTTTTTCAGCTCCTCTTTAGTATTCTCTTCATCTTCAGGCAATCCTATACCTAGAAAAGATAAACACTCCTTCTTATAGTGCAACATATGCGCCATACATTTTTGCTTATGGATTGTATTTTTCAAACCGGAACACGCATCAGTGATATAATGCGAAACCTTCACCAGAGATTCTCTGAACTTCATATTCTCAAGACATTCTTCATCAGATTTGCCTGGAATGCCTTGCACAGCACAAAATGTTGCAAAAGCAATCTGACGTTCAGCAATTTTAGTCATGGCATGCATATATTGCCCGCCATAGGCAATCTGTCCGATATAAAGCTCTGGTACCAAATCATTATCAATATCAGCATACTCGGCGCTCATACTTGAATGCGCACCATACACACCTATTTCTTCTGCACGGTCACCAAAAATCTCGAAGCCACCCTTGCCATCACCAAGATAAAGCTGGTCCGAGCGCTCATGCATGACAAAGTCATTACCAACATAAATATCGATATTACCATCACCATTAATATCCGCAATAATCGCAGCAAGCGTCTCTCCGGTCAGCCCCTCCAGTGGCTTTGCCTCATATCCATCTTCATTAGCATAAAGCACATAATTCTGGGACTTACCGCGGTTAATACTAAGCGGCCCATATCCCCAATTGCCCTCAAATATATCGACATCACCATCACGATCAAAATCAGCATAACCAAAACTGGTCGTATAGCCGCCTTTCTCCCGCAGCATCTTCACATTATCAGGAAGGAAATTCCCCTGATCATTATAAATCGCGTAATTACCGCCCTCATATGTCGAGAAAACAATATCCAGCCAGCCATCCGCATTCAGATCAGCCATAGACACCGAAACAACCAAGCCCATATCTACGGTAACCGGCAAATCCTGTCGTTTAAATTCTGTCCCACCAATATTGCTATACAGGACAAGATTAGGCTGAACCTCTTGATCCCCCATAAGCAACAAATCAGGCCAGCCATCATTATGAACATCACCAGATGCAACCGACATGGTTGAAAACACCTGATCATCCGGCACAAAAGACGTATAGGAAACAAGGTAGGGCTGCTGTATACCAATCTCTTCTCCGTATACTCTCGTGAACTTATCCCGTGTATTTGCCTGACGCTGCATTAAATCATGCTGCAATATTTGTATGCCCTCAGGCACGCTAGTCAGCTTATCTTTAGAAATTTGAGCCAACTCAAACCTTTGTTTGGCAATGATTTCCGATAAAGCAGAAAAATCCACGATATCATCACTAGGACGTTTTACCACCGGATCAAATTCATTTACCTGCTCTGAAATCTTGGTCAGCTTCTTCTCTTCGGTCTTAGCCAATATGACTTGCTTTAACTCATTATCAGCTTTAGCCAAAAGTTGCTCCTCTGCTACCATTGCAATGCCTCCGGCTAGAATACCCAGCACAGCCGTAGTCATAAACAAAAAACCTGCCACGCGGAATGAGACTGCCTGCCAGACAATAAAAAGTGCATAAATACTAAACGTGCCCAGTGTAAAGAAGAACACAGCAACATAAGGCAAAGGCACCCCAACTTGCAGCAAAACAGAGGATAGCACGACATCAAAAGCTATCGGAGACGGCAATAACGTACCAAAAATAGAAAGTAAAAACATAACACCCACAATCATGCCCGCACTTAAGTGCATATCAAGATTATGGAACACATCCCATGGCAAAAGAGTAATAGCAACACTACCTAAAAATCCTGCCAGTATCATGAGTGGCAAAGCAATCTTAAGCAAAGTTAAAAACGCAATCACATAAGCCTTTAGCGCCCATAATGCTGCTTGCCACCACCCCCTTAGCCCTGCGGCAAAAACAATATCTTTATCCTTATCCGGCATGGTTGTTTTACAAAATTTTTCGCCGGATTTTTGCACCTCCACTTCACGGCCAAAAAGGAAATGACATGCCAGAGGAATCAACACCAGAATAAAGATAAAAACAAAGACAAGCCTAGTCGCAACCATGTGAAATGGAAACATAGAAAACGCCATCATAATAACAACGATATTCAAGCTGGGTGAAGCTATTAATGCCGCCAGCGATGTTTGTAAGGCATAGCCACTTGCCTGCATGGCCCTTGCAATAGGCGCAGCGCAATTTACACACACACCAAGCGGCGCACCAATCCCCAACCCTAGCAAAGCACTCTTAAAACCTGAAAGGCTTTGCTTTAAATTCAAACAAGGCATAAGCGCTAGAAAAAAAGACCCAAAAACAAAAGAAAAGGTCATGCCCTTACGATTCGTGTTAAGCCAGTTTATGGTGTTCCAGAATATTTTCTCGACCGTTGAAAAACTCTCTTTGATCTCGACAACAGCATCAAACCCCAATGCAGATAACGGCGCGATGGTATTCAAAACCGCCTTAGCATTCAAACTGGGATAACGAGAGGATAGCCAGAAATGTAAGGCCGCAACTACCATAAAAAACAGTAGAATAACACAGGGTCTACCCCAGCCCTTTTTAATCATAATCTAGCTACTCTCAATTTATCATCGTATTAACTTTGGAATATGCGGTACTAATGACATTTTAAAATTATGCTTTGGCGCAGTTCCGGCAGAATCAACTCTCAAGTTAAAATCAGCATCAACCAATTGAAACCCGGGAATAATTTTATCGGTTGCCTCATCCCGAAAATCCTTAACAGGTACAGCTACTATATAATTATCCGACTTATTAAAACGGTAATAATTGGCCCAGTTTTCTGCATCCACGGCACTTGGCTGAGTCCCATCCTGATTATAAATAATTAGCTTCACAACAACCAATTTATCATTTGGCAAAGAGAAACTGCCCTGCGTTTCTTCTTTGATTGTGTCGTTAAGCCCCATAACATATTCATCATAACTAGGAGCCTTGCCATATAACCCATACTCTTTAGCACCATTATAGCTCAATGACACAGGATTCATCATATCGATATATTCGATTAAGATTGTTCTACCCTTTAAAGAAGACATTTTAACCTGTGTACCATCTTGATCAATAATCTCGAAATCTGGGTACTCCTCATTCATCTTTGGCGGCCAAGGCGTAGGCAAGTTCAGATTTGCAGGAAGCCCCAACGCAGTTCGACGCATTTCCTCTTTAATTCTATTTATCTCCTCGGGCGACTTCTTGTTTGCCTCTAATACAAATCCTGAAAAAACAATCAATGCAATCAAGATAGCTGATAAGTAATAAATGGCTTTGCTTAAGTAAGATTGAATTTTTTTAATATCCATTTTAAAATCTTTCCGAAAAGATTAATCTAGTTTTTGTATCATATACGCAAAACAAGGACAGTCTCAACCATGATATCCAATTCAAACACTTATTTAGACAATTCTTGCATCATAAAGAGTCAGGAAATTGAGAAAACAGCTCGAAAACCTGTTTTTATCGATGCCAGTTTCGTCCTACCGGGAAGTGATGTAAATATTCACGAAAACTTTAAACAAGAACACCTGCCGGATGCGATCTTTTTTGACATCGAAGATATCTCTGACAAAAACTCTCAACTGCCGCATATGCTTCCATCAAAAACCTATTTCGAGCAAAAAATATCGGCTCTGGGAGTTAATAATGACGACCTGCTAATTATCTACGGACAACACGGCATGATAATGGGACCAGCACGAGTCTGGTGGATGTTTAGGGTTTTTGGCCATGAAAATATCATGGTCCTTGATGGCGGCTTACCTGCATGGAAAACTGCTAGACTACCTATTGAATCAGGCGCCCCAAAAACCAGACAACCAACTGATTACAAATGCAAAAAAGAGAAAAAAGACTTAACGTCAGGTATTGAAACAGTTCGCAACGTTTCTAATAACTGCCTATGCCCTATACTAGATGCTCGCCCAGCCGCAAGATATAGTGGCAACTCGCCTGAACCACGGGAAAAAATGCGTAGTGGCCATATCCCGAACAGTCTAAACCTACCCTGCTCTTCCCTGATAAAAGAAGATGGCACCTTCAAAACCAAAGAAGAAATCATACACTTAATCACACAATGCAGCCTTGATCTCCAAAACAACAAACCGAAGCAAATAATCCTGAGTTGCGGCAGCGGCATTACGGCCTGCGCCCTTGCACTTGCTTTACATTATATTGGCTATGAAAATTATAGCGTTTATGACGGATCATGGAGCGAATGGGGACACGAAGATTCAGGCACTGAAATAGCCAAATTCTCTCAAACCGCCGCTTGACACAATATGTAAAACAATGCTATTTCTAGCCATGGCAGAAATAAAACCAATCACTTTAGATGAAGGCGACCTAACCAGAGATTCACGCGGGCAATATAAAATCCTTGATGATTTTATTGCGGTTGTGGATGGCCGGAAAAATCTCTACCAAGCCTGCATATCCGCAAGGCAACTTGCCGCAGATCCCCATTTTCAGGATGTGACAATAATACGCGATTCCAAGACACTGGAAAAAAGCCGCCAATGTCTGTTCAATAGCTTTTATAATCAGAAGTTTCACCAGCAAAAACGCGGTACGGTTTTACCATGGCCCGAGAACAACAAATTCTTGATCTATCAGGGTGAATCCATTTTAAATCCTGATAAAACGCCATTTAAAACCATAGGAAATTTTCAAGCAAAAAGGCTTTTAGGACCAGATTATTTTGAAACCTTTAATGTTATGCGGCTTGTTAATCCTGAATACCTTAGCTGGGATTTACGTGGCGGCGTAACCATCAAACCCGGTGGACTGCATTTCGATCATGCCTATGAAGATGCGACTCATACATTAATGGATAAGAAGCTACCAAAGACATATGCAAACTACATTAAAGAGCACATTACAAGAGAACTTCCCGGATCAATTACAGTAACAATCGCTGTACGCGGCGGCGGTACAATCGTAACAAAATGTGCGCATAATGATTTACCCGAGCAACAATTCGAGGAATATGGACAAGATAGCAGACAAGCCCAAGATGGCGATATCACAGTCATACGTGGCAGTGGCTGGCCTAACCCACAACAACTAGCATCTTATCATTGCCCATCTCTTCATCCAAACGGGCACGATATTGCTGTCGCTTCAAGCTGGGCCTCTTATCTGGCCCCTGGCATTATAGAACGCTACGGACCAGATCACCTTAAAAGAGGAGTTTCCGAAGAACTGGAACCCGGCTAAATTAAGCCGCTTCGCTGCCTTCTTCTGGCTCAACACCACCAATTTTCTTACCGTAATTACCGGAGAAAATATCTTCCTCGAAAACAGATTCCCAAGTCCCTTCAGTCGAGGCTCTGGCATATTCTGTCGCACGGTTTTCAAAGAAGTTTGTGTGCTCAGCGCCATTAAGCATCTCATCCATCCATGGCAGAGGGTTTTTCTCCACCCCATAAATAGCCTCAAGATTAAGCTGCTGCAAACGACGATCCCCGATATAGCGGATATATTGCTTCACATCTTCCGGCGATAAGCCCTCAATCTCACCCATTTCAAAAGCCAGATCAATGAAATTATCCTCAAAGTTAATAATCGTACGGCAAGACTCCGTGATCTCTGCCCTCAATTCATCATCCCATATATCCTTGTTTTCATTAATAAAATTATTGAACAAACGGATCATGGATAGACAATGCAAAGTCTCATCCCGCACAGACCAGGTCACAATTTGCCCCATACCTTTCATCTTATTGAAACGCGGGAAATTCATCAAAATGGCAAATGACGCAAATAGCTGCAACCCTTCTGTAAACGCGCCAAACATCGCCATAGTCTTGGCAATATCACGGCGGCTTGCCATAGAAGCATTTTGCATGTAATCAAATTTATCCTTCATTTCCTTATATTTAAGGAAAGCCTCATACTCCACTTCCGGCATACCAATCGTATCCAGCAAATGCGAGTAAGCTGCAATATGCACGGTCTCAATGTTCGAAAACGCAGAAAGCATCATCTGCACTTCCACCGGCCCAAAGACCTGAGAATAATGCTTCATATAACAATTATTGACCTCGACATCGCTTTGGGTAAAGAAACGGAAAATTTGAGTCATCAGGTTTTTCTCTGATGGCGTAAGTTTTTTCTTCCAGTCACGAACATCTTCTGCCAAAGGCACTTCCTCAGGAAGCCAATGAATACGCTGCTGCGTCAACCATGCCTCATAACACCAAGGATATAAAAACGGCTTATAAATATGGCGCTCTTTCAACAAAAGCGAGTTTGAATTGGTTACATCATCTGTAATGGCTGGTGTATTGCCCATTTTATACTCCTTAAAATTTCTTTTCCGATTCGGGTTAATAAAAGTGTAATCCACCTTCTATGTAATGCGAGTCATATCTGAAAATAAAAGATGAATCACGGGGATAAATGAGAATCTATCGCAAATCACGATATAACTATATATAGACAGTTATTTTTCTAATGTACACCATATATTGTGCTTTTATTCATTTCTGAACAATATTTTGACGCGCGCATTTTTGCCTGTAAAATAATGATATGAAATTCAAAATTCTGATAATTATATTTTTATGCGCGCTTAGCCCGAATCTATCTCAGGCACAAGAACCCTACACTATATTTCTAAACGAAATCCCGTACAGCACGAACACCAAAGTCATGCCCTGCTATCCGGTCATGGCAAGCTTTCACCACCCCAATCCGAATGTCACACGCATCAAGATGCGCTACCCCTATAATCATGGGCTTTATATGATCTTTCCCGTGCATGAAACCACGCATATTACCTTGCATGAAAACTTCATGAAACAAAACCAGACAAGTATTAGTGACTTTATCGCCGAAGACGATGCAGGGAATTCATATGGACAAATCACTTTGACATTTCTCCCTATGGGGCCAGAAAATAATCCCGATCGGTGTAATAATTTCGTGAATTCTTAAATTAACCGACAATCTAGACTTTATGCGGCATGACAAACCAGCTGGTCGTTTCTAAATTCCGTATGCCCCGTTTCTAAACATTCTTCAAAACCAGCCTCACCCGGCATAAAAAAATCTGCATTAGCAGCCTCACCTGATTCAAAAACATTGCTAGCAGCTTCAACCGCACCATGAGCATGCCCACCATGAGCCATAGAATCAATACCGTGAAGGCCGCCAGTTAAATTAAATTCCTCTGCCAAAAATTCTAAAAACTCGGCTCCCTGAGGAGAAAATCCAAGAAATAAATGAAACCCTATATCAATCGTCGTAAATATGGCCACATGGGCAAATGCATCACCAGCACTAAAAGACATTTTTTTAATCCTTGAATTATTTGTTACGTTATAATATAACACTATATAGTTCCGGTTTTGACAAATCAAGCTTTTTTATTTTTTAGGATTGAATACATAAAATGACAAAATTAGTACAAAAATTTCTTATACCATCAATATTAACATTTACACTTTCGGGCAATGAACCCGCATATGCGCAAGATGCTTCCAAATCATTTTCGTTCACAACACCAGACAACACCAAAATTAATGTGCCTTGCGGTGATATATCATCACAGAAACAATTTCTGGAAAGCTTGGACAGCAGAATTCATGGTTTCGAAACGAACATGTATGCGCTTTCGGTAGAAGACAGAAAAACCAAATTCAAAGAAAAGCTAGGATTTATGGCTGAGAGCCTGAAGATAAGAACAGTAAATAATATGCTTAGACCCTATCAGGAATATGATGACCTTAGAACTGATCAGGAAAAAATATACTGGTTAGAGGACAGGCTTTCCAATAATCATAAGCTTAGCTCAAGAAAAACAGAGCAACTCAAAGAAACATGTGAAGCATTAAACCCGAATCTAATAGCCTACTAACATGCTTTGCATTTTCCATGCACTTCCACATTCCAGTGATGAAGATTAAAGCCTTGGGATTTGACCTTTTCCTGCAAGGTTTTGGGCATGGTACAAAGATGAATTTCCTCAACCGCCCCGCAAGAATCACATATTAGAAATTGCCCGCCCTCATGCTTGTGATTTTCATGGCACACCACATAGGCGTTTAACGATTCAATCCGGTGAATAAAGCCATGCTCGCCCAAAAACTCCAATGCGCGGTAAGCCGTCGGAGGTTTAGGCTTATTTAGCTTTTTACCCAGCTCATCCAGAATATCATACGCCGTCATGGGCTTAGCGCTACTGGCAATGATTTCAAGAACATATTCCCGCGGCGGGGTAATGCGCAAATTATTGTCATCACAATAGGATTTGAAATTCTTGATAATGCTTTTCATGGCTAAAGCATAATCCCGCCACTTTACTTCGTCCAGCCTTATTGAGCCTGATCCTCGAAAAGATAGAGATATTCGCCATAGCCCTCTTTCTCCAGATCATCCTTGTGAATGAAGCGCAGCGACGCGGAATTAATACAATATCGAAGACCGCCTTTGTCCTTCGGCCCATCCGTAAACACATGGCCAAGATGAGAATCGGCCTTGCTGGACCGCACCTCTGTTCGCTCCATCCAGAGCGACTTATCGCTTTTCTCGGCAACGGATTGTGTTTCAATCGGCTTGGTAAAACTCGGCCAGCCCGTACCACTATCGAATTTATCAATGGAGGAAAACAGCGCCTCACCGGAAACAACATCAACATAAATGCCGGGCTCCTTATGATCCCAATATTCATTCTTGAACGGCGCTTCTGTGCCATCTTCTTGTGTCACATGATATTGCATCGGTGTTAGCTTATCTTTCATATCACCCTCTTCTGCCTTGGCCTTCATCGGCCCCAAAGCCATAACAGCATAAAACCCCATTACAGCTACAAAAATTCCTAAAATTAAAACCATATACTGCCTCATATCGCCCTCTTTCTAAGTTGTTTCGATATATGAGTTTATTCGGCTACAGCATAAAGGAAGTTACATCACACCTAACTACGCTGCCTTTTTGAGCAAGACCCTATAACCTTTAGTCTTAAGCTCCTCATCATCAAAATGCTGGAACATTTTGTGCAACTTTGCTCTGGGTGTGGGCATATGGTCCCATTTCCCGCTATCGGTTTCCAGCACAGAAAAACCGGACTCCTTCATCAACTCAAGGCTCTGCGTATAACGCAGGCGATTCGTATAAAACCCTGAATCCGCCACCAGATCATTTTCCCAAAACTCATCGGAAAACCGCAAATTATTGAGCCTGTGCTCCAGATGATCCTGCAGATCGACATTATGAGAAACCTTGCCATCGGGCTTGACGATCCGGCATAGCTCCAACATCACACCCGTAAACTCTTTCTTGCGGATATGCTCGACCACGGAATGCGACCAGATAAAATCCACCGAGCTTGTCGGGATTTCTTTTAAGGACGTAAGACCCTTGGTCAAATAAACCGCGCCGCAAATCTCCATCACATCATCCAGAGTTTTTGCACCCGATAGATCCGGTGCAGCCAAGCCCTTTTCGCGTAATTGCTGCGCAAATTTCTGATATAATTTAACATCTTTCTCGGCATAAGCACCAACATCAACATGATAGATTTTAGCCGCCCCATAGGATTTCGCAATTAAGCTACTCACCAGACTATCCCCCGGCCCCATCTCCAGCAACGTCAGATTTTCGGGCATACCGTCTGGATACGCCCAATTCATGTGCTTTTGAAAAACCCCCAGCGCATAGTCGATATCTTCCATCGCGCCATGACGAAACATCCCGATTTTCTTCAATAAAGTATGACGATAAGGCATGCGCCCCAAAACCAGTTTCGCAGCAATTTTTAGCGCCCATTTCGACATAGCTCTTCTCCCCTCCTGATTCACATCCCAGATTTTAAATCAACGCGCCCAAAAAGCAAGAAAAGACCCGAAAGCCCGGTAATTTCTATGATTTGTCTAGTTTGAATGTCAGAATTTTTTCTTGCACACCCCATTTTGTCTAGTTTGAATGTGCATTTTAAAAAATTTCTGTACAGTTCGTTTTGCAGATTTTTTTTCAAACAGCCTGTTTTGGGGCCTGTAACAGAAGATACAAAAAGAGTGTAAAATCGTGGGGCGGGGTGTGTTGTAAACATAAACATGCGTAGCAATATAGGATAATATTCCTGAATTGTCAAGATATACAGCACAAGCAAAAGGCGCTCTTAACCAAAAGAGCGCCCATTGAAGTTAAATTCTTGCATAAATTCTTTTCATATGGCGATCGTTAGGATTGTACTCGGGCCTAGCTTGAGAAAAAATCCGCCCATTTTCCCTTAAACTATTTATTTTTCTTAAATTAAATAATTTCCATTCAGGAACTTTGCCTGATCTGCTTTGTCCAGCATCCTGCCAACAACGAAGTAGTATATTACTTTTCGAAGATAAGCCTAGTAAATGCGGCTCAACATCTTTACGCAAATAACCATCGTAAAAAAATTCTAATTTCTTACGTCCGTCAATTGCATCCCTAATACTATCAAAATTCGGGTAACTGATAATTTGCGAGTCGACAATTGGATCAAATTTGCCAAATTCATTTTCATAGTTATAACTCATCTTTTTCTCCTTAATGAGCTGTGCACCCCTTAAGTCTCTTATCCTAAGAAACAGGCAATGCGATTAAACAAATACAGTTTCCTCCTGTATCGTTCCTTCACATTTTCAGAAGCCTCCCACTAAGCGCTCCTTCAAATGTAAACCCTATGAAAAAAGGGGGCTAAGCCCCCCTCTCTAAATTCCTATTGGCACGCCAAGCATTCTTCATACTTATTCGCCTCGGCTTCCGCGGCAGTTCTTGCGTCATCGACCTGCGTACGCTTCCACGAGGCATCGCTTTCCGCGCGCTGGATCGACTTGGAGCGGCAATAATAAAGCGACTTCACGCCTTTCTTCCACGCATCCCAGTGAATCCGGTGCAGATCTGTTTTGTGCACATTGGCAGGCAGGAAGATATTTACGCTTTGTGCCTGACAGACAAAAGGTGTTCTGTCGGCTGCATGCTCGACAATCCAACGCTGGTCAATTTCAAACGCCGTTTTAAACACATCTTTTTCTTCCTGAGAGAGTTCCTCAATATGCTGAACCGAGCCTTCATTTGTAAAGATTGAGCTCCATGTGTCGTCATTATCAATGCCTTTCTCGGCCAGCAGCGCCTTCAGGTATTTATTCCGTACAGGGAACGAGCCGGATAGAGTTTTATGGGTATAGGCATTCGCCGCAATCGGCTCGATCCCCGGCGACGCGCCGCCGCAAATAATCGAAATCGATGCCGTAGGCGCAATCGCCATCTTGTTGGAGAATCTCTCCATCACACCATAATCCGCGGCATCCGGACAAGGCCCGCGCTCATGCGCCAGCTTGACAGAAGCATCATCAGCCTGACGCTTAATGTGTTGGAACATGCGTCTGTTCCAGACCTTGGCCATAACCCCTTCCATTGGAATCATCTTGGATTGCAAGAAGGAGTGGAAACCCATCACGCCCAAACCGACCGAACGTTCCCGCATCGCCGCATAGCGCGCCTTAGCCATGCTGTCGGGCGCTTTTTCGATGAAATCGCTCAACACATTGTCGAGGAAGCGCATCACGTCCTCTATGAAGTGCGGGTGGACTTCCCA
>DCKO01000071.1 GCA_002320665.1 Micavibrio sp. UBA1672 | reverse complement strand
AAGACGTCAAGCATTAATGTGCCTGTACAGCAAGATTTTTAAACATTATGCTATATCCCGTTTTTAACTAGGAACATAGAAGATTACCAAGGAGATATAATGGCCGTCACTTTGCATAAATTTGGCCCGCAATGGGGTTTAGCCGACCCTAGCCCGTTTTGTGTAAAACTTGAAAGCTTCCTGCGGCTTAATAATATTCCTTATGAAACCAAAAATTTTGATCCAAAATCAACTTATCGAAAATCACCGAAGAAAAAAGTACCATACGTGGTTTTTGAATCCGGCGAGGTCATGGGCGATTCAACACTTATTATTGAACGCCTGTGCAAAGAACATACAATCGATATGGATCGTTCCCTAACCACAGAGCAAAAAGCAATATCACTGGCTTTTCGTGTGATGCTCGATGAAGGGCTATACTGGCCCGCCGTTTATTCGCGTTGGGTTGATGATCGCGGTTGGCGCATCGTAAAACCTATATTCTTTTCCGGCAGTCCTGCTTTTATCATGGACTTATTTGCCAAACACATCCGTAAGGGCATGATCAAAAGCATCTACGCCCAAGGAACAGGCCGCCACAACGAAGAAGAAGTTTACGAAATTGGCAATAAAATGCTACGCGCCCTATCCGACCTTTTAGGGCATAATCAATGGTTCTTTGGTCAAAACCAGCCTGGCTTGCTGGATATCTGGGCACACGCCTTTGTTATCAACATTATACGACCACCTGTTGAAACCCCACTAAAGCTGGGCACACAAGAGCTGAAGAATCTCTGCCGCCACGCGGAAAACTTTCAAAAGCTGGTTTATAACGGGGATTTCGCAAGCACACAAAACGAACAAGACAAGGCAGCCTAAACAACTAGACTGTATAATTATGAGTACAAACCTAACATTGTGCACCGCCGCACTGGATGTTCTGCAAACTACCAAGGCAACAGATAAAGCCCATAAAACGCGCGCACACGCAAAAAGCTGGCAGGATAAAGAAATCACCACTATTGGACAAGCCACCCCGCCAGAGCGCCCTGCCCGCCCCGAAAGACCGGAGCTAAAGCACCCCTTTGATATGCCCGCACGCGGCAAGGCTGGCTCGACCAGAGCCAAGATTGCCCTTTTCCATGCTCTGGCGCATATCGAGTTAAACGCAATTGATCTGGCTTGGGATATCATCGCGCGGTTTTCAAATCTGGCCCAAGAGAATCAGGCAAATACGGAAAGCTTCACCCTGCCCGTCGAGTTCTATGAAGACTGGCTGAAAGTCGCCGATGACGAAGCCAAGCATTTCCTCATGCTTGAAGAACGCCTCAATGATTTTGGCGCAAGCTATGGTGATCTGCCTGCCCATGATGGTTTGTGGGAAGCTTCGGAGCGCACAGCCCATGACTTTGCCGCCCGCCTAGCCATCGTCCCTATGGTGCTGGAGGCCAGAGGGTTGGATGTCACCCCCGCCATGATCGAAACCATGAAAAAGCAAAATGATGATAAAACCGTCAATATGCTACAAATCATTCATGATGATGAAATCACCCATGTGCGCGCCGGAACGCTCTGGTTCGAATATTGGTGCAAATTCTATGGACATGACGTGCAGGATTACTGGCAGGAACTGGTTAAAACCTATTTCAAAGGCCGTCTGAAACGCCCCTTTAACCACCCTTCCCGTCATGAGGCCGGCATGATCCGTGATTGGTATGAACCACTTGCCGATATTGACTGGAACGAATAATTGACAAATCCGGTCACTTTGTGACAAATTGCCATCCCTAAAGATAATAATATTTTATTACGGTGATAAGAGTAAATAATGCCAACCAGTACCATAGCAAGCAATGCTTCAATTATTGCCGATGCTTCCAGCAAAAAGCATCAGCATCGCTTTCGGGCTATTAAAAACATTCAGCAAGTGCAAGACCCGATGCTGTTTCCGGTTTTGGCCGGACTAGCAGAGAGCGACCCGCGCGATGCAAACAAAATGGCGGCAATAAATGTCATGCTTGATATCATGAATGCACAAGATGATGCCTATATTTTTGAAAAAGAACTTTCGGAACTTTTAACCCACCCGAAAAATCCAGCCAACCCGCACCAAAAACTATCACACCGCGTTAAGGTCGAAATTCTGGATACAATTCAAAAAGCCATCAATATGGGAAAACAATCTACAGGAGAATCCTTCAATGATCCAGGGAGCTTTTATCCCCTAGCCCTTAACCACAGCCTTGATGACAGAAAAGAATGCGATCAGCTAACCCGAACATATGCGCTGGATCAGATAGAAAGAATTCTCAAAAAAAATCCGACCTATAAGGGTTTCGATGGCGCACTCCAGCAAACCGAACAGCATGATAGTGTTTTGACTGTCCGCGGCAAAGCCAGAAGAATCTGCAATGACGTCATGGTTGCGCGTCTACAAAGCACCCTACCACAAAGGAAAACATTATCCTTAAACGGAAAGCAGCAAAAAAAACCGCCTTCCATCGTTGAGACCTTCCAGCAACAAAACATCAACTTTAGAACTGATGATAATCTCGACCCGCAAGAATGCTTGAGAAAGCCGGAAATCGATGTGGTTGAAGAATTTCAAACAAGCCTGAAGAAAACAGCATCCGATGATCAGGGTCGAATTGCTGTAAATGCCGAACTCAACGGCAGTCCAATAACAATTATGTTCAAAAAATCCAGCGCCTTGATCAATCAAATTGGTGACAGCATCATGAGAAACAGATACATGGTCGCAGGAACCTTACAAAAATGTGATGACGGCACATATATTTCTGATGACCTGACCCCTTTTAACTCATAATTTTATATCTGATAGTTTCAGCTAGTGCTCTATTATTGCTTGAAGAGAATCTTCTGCAATGATCTAATCCCGTTCATGGCAGAGGAGAAAGATGACACCCCTCCAGAAGATTCAAGCACACCGGAAGATGATTTTGAGCAATCCGGTGATCATGCTGATGTCAAAATCCTGCCACCATTTCTTACGCTTGGCATTTTGGCACTAGCCGTAATTTTAGAGCTTATTGCCGGAGAAAGCTTTCTACGCTGGGGCGCACAACTGGTGCTTGGTATGATCGGCCTAAGCTTTGGCTCCGGCCTTATGACATGGTGCATTATGCGTTTTATCAATGCCGGAACTGCCCTGCACCCGCACCAGCCAAGCACAAATCTTGTCACAGATGGACCTTATGGCCTATCCAGAAACCCTATTTATGTTGCTTATATCTCCTTATATCTAGGTGTTGTTCTAATCTTTGATATAGTTTGGGGATTACCGCTTGTGATCCCGCTTATTTATGCCTTCAACCGCTTTGTTATCGACGAAGAAGAAACCTACCTCACCCGCCGCTTTGGTCACAAATACGAAGAGTACAAAGCATCCGTCAGACGCTGGTTCTAGTGCGACCTTAACCATTTGCCTTTTTTGCATTTATCATGCTATTATTCATAAAAAGAATAATTAGGTGATATTAATGGCAACTTTAGATACAACAAAACAGGTCTTAACCACGGGATTCAATGTTCTGGGCACAGTTGCAGGTGTTGCCGTAGCCCCTATTAAATATACGTTTCAATCTATTCAGGATCACTATGCCTCCAAAAGGGAAAGCAGAGACCGAATCGCCGTTGCCGCTTTTATGAATGCCGCCTCAACGGACGAAGAAGATTTACGCAAATGGTTCCGCAAAGCCCGTGAAACCGAAATGCTGGAAACACATAATAATGGCAATAATGTTAAATTCACCGAAGATGACATGATTGCCCATCTCGGAAAGATGAGACGCCGCGATAAAAAAGCGCTAAAAGCCCTGCGCGAAACACATATCCGCGATGAAGCCCAACAATACTTCGAGCAACATGGCAAAGTTGAAGACAGAGAGGCACCCAAAGCCAGAGAAAACAGAGAAGTCAGTCTTAAAAATCCGCTTGATGCTATTGCCGAAGGTTTTGGTCGTGCAAGCAACGCTCTTCGTCAATCCAGTTTTGAAAAAGAAGGCCTACAACTTGAACAGAGCGAGCGTTTACTTGCCCTTAATCCCCTGATCTGATTAGATCATATCCTATGAGCAAAGCACAAAAAACAGAAGAACAGGCAGAAGATAAAACCGAACTTGATGAAATGAACCGCATCGAAGAGCGGCGTTTCACAAAACAGCTAGAAGCCTTAATCGAAGAATCAGAAGAAATGCGCTTGCACCGCATGAAGCAAATGCGCACACGCGGCTTTGTTGCCATGAACGCGAGTATCTTTTTTATCTTTTTAGGCATTACCGCCTTTGGTTGGTTCTTCCTCATGGAAGGTGATATCGTCAAGGCACTGCTGTGCGTAGCCATCTCTGTTGCCCCTTCTGCCTTCTTATATAGCTGGGCAGGATTCCCGTTAAAGAAATACAAGCGCGAACACAAAGAAGTCTTTATGCCAAAAATGGCCAAAGCCATGAACGGTTTAAGCTTCCATCCAAAACGCGGCGTTAGCTCCCGAATCCTTGGAAAACTTGCCGTGATACCCGCCCATGATCGCTACGAAGCCGAAGATTGCTTCATGGGTACATATAAAGGCGTAAAAGTCATCTTCTCCGAAGCGCGTATGTATTCCAAAACCCATAAAACCGGACTCGTCTTTGACGGCATTTTTGCCTTGCTTGAAACCCCCGAAGAAGTCATAGACGGCCACACAATTATCACGGCTAATGACCGCATGGTTAAGGCCTACGCCAAAAGCCGCTGGAAAACCATGAAACAGGTCTTTGTCACCCCGTCAGAAGAAAAATGGGACAAATTCACAGTTTACTCAACAAAACCCGATAGCGCAGAGCTTATGGTTGGAGATCGCCTTCTTAAGGAACTTGCCGAAGCCGCCGATATCTTTGATAATGCTCCTTTAACCGCAGTTTTATTCGGCAAAAAATTTATCTTCATGATGATCCCTTACGATCAGGACATGTTCGAAGCTTCGGATATTCACACCCCCATCACCACCAAGCAACAGGCTATGAAGTGTAAGCAGGAAGTCGAACAGCTCCTTGAGATCGTTGATGTTTTTGACTTGTACGAGCCCTTAAAAAGCTAAAACGGCACTTTTTTAAAAAAATCAGCCCATGGTAGGAATTTGTTAAACAATTCACGCTTATAATGAAGCGCGTGTGGGTTATAACGCCCCAAAATCATATTTTACGAATTCCAAAGGGCACGAAATCATGTCGGAAAACACAGTATCACAGCTGGAGCAATCTAATAGCGAAGGCAAGTCACAAGGCGTTCTGGCTTTAGTAGAAAAACTTGACGCTATGGATGTATTCATCAAACGCCGCTTTGATGAACTTTCCATGGAAATCAATGCGACAGCACAACAAGTCGACATGGCCGAAGATGGCATAGCCAAAAAGTTCAGCGAAATTCTTGAAGTCATCAGCGCAATTTCCTATCACGGCGAAGATGGTCGTACCGCCGCCAATTCCGGCGTAGAATTAGAGGCAATTATTGAAGATACAGAAGCCGCCGCAAATACAATTCTGGACGCGGCTGATCGTATTTCCTGTTATCTGGATGAGGAAAGCAACTGGAACAATCCAGACAACAACGAAGATATTAAAGATAAAATCCGCAATGATATTCAGGAAATTCTTATGGCCTGTACATTTCAAGATCTTACTGGCCAAAGAATCAGAAATACACTGGATAATCTACATGATATCGAAACCCGTATCAGCTCGACATTCGAAAAGCTGGGTATCGAAGTCAAACCGGATGAAAAAGCCATCAAAGAGAAAGTTCAAAAAGCGTCATCCCAAGATGAAATTGATGCACTACTCAAAGGTTTTGATGCGGCAGAATCCATGTGCGCAATTTCCCAAGAGCCATCCGAAGAGACACAATCCTCTCAAAACTAATCATTTATAAAAAATCAGGACAATTTTCCCAGACAAAAAACTTTATTCATAAAACAGGTTCTTCACAAATTCACTGTTAACCAATGACACGGTTTCGTGTAGACTCTGTATTCGAAAGACTCATATACTTCACACCAATCAACCATAGGTTACAAGGTTTATCATCATGACAAGCACAGGACAAGATAGTTTTAAAACAAGAAAAACACTGACTATTGATGGCAAAAGCTACGATTATTTCTCTTTGAAAGAAGCAGAAAAACATATCGGTGACGTTTCAAAACTGCCCTACACGCTCAAAGTTCTGCTAGAAAACCTCCTGCGTTTTGAAGATGGGCAAAGTGTGAAAAAAGATGATATTCAAGCAATCGCCGATTGGCTGGATCTAAAACGTTCCACGCACGAAATCGCCTATCGCCCTGCCCGCGTGCTGATGCAGGACTTCACAGGCGTGCCGGCTGTGGTTGATCTGGCTGCCATGCGCGAGGCCATGGTTGCCTTAGGTGGCGATGCGCAGAACATCAACCCGCTCAGCCCCGTTGATCTGGTCATTGACCACTCGGTGATGGTCGATGAATTCGGCACAGCCAAAGCTTTCCAAGCAAACGTCGAGAAAGAGTTTGAACGTAACGGCGAACGTTACAGCTTCCTGCGCTGGGGTCAGGATGCCTTTAATAATTTCCGCGTTGTACCTCCGGGCACAGGTATCTGCCACCAAGTTAATCTCGAATATCTGGCACAAACCGTCTGGATGGACGAGGACAAGAATAATCCGGGCACACAAGTTATTTACCCTGATACCCTTGTAGGCACGGATTCCCATACAACGATGGTCAATGGTCTGGCCGTACTAGGCTGGGGCGTGGGCGGTATCGAAGCTGAAGCTGCGATGCTCGGCCAGCCTGTTTCCATGCTGATCCCCGAAGTTGTCGGCTTCAGAATGACCGGCAAACTAAAGGAAGGCACAACCGCCACAGACCTTGTCTTGCGCGTTGTTGAAATGCTCCGCGAGCTTGGCGTTGTTGGCAAATTTGTAGAATTCTTCGGCGAAGGTCTGGACCACCTGACACTGGCCGACCAAGCGACGATCGCAAATATGGCCCCCGAATACGGCGCAACTTGTGGCTTCTTCCCGATTGATGAAGAAACGCTTCGTTACTTGCGCTTTACAGGCCGTGATGAACACCGTGTAAAAATCGTTGAAGCCTACGCCAAAGAACAAGGCATGTGGCGCGATTCAAAATCACCTGATCCGGTCTTTACAACAACATTAGAACTTGATCTCTCCACAGTCGAACCGTCTATTTCAGGACCAAAACGCCCACAAGACCGCATTGCATTGTCAAATGCCGCCCCTGCTTTCAAGGAACTTGTACCAGAGGAAACATCCGTTGCAGTAGAGGGCACAGATTACGAGTTAGCCAATGGCGATGTGGTAATTGCCGCGATTACAAGCTGTACTAATACATCCAACCCCGATGTTCTGGTTGCCGCTGGTCTTGTTGCTAAAAAAGCGCATGAACTTGGTCTTAAGGTCAAACCATGGGTCAAGACATCCCTTGCCCCCGGATCACAAGTCGTTACCGACTATCTCGAAAAATCCGGCTTGCAAGCACATCTGGACGCACTCGGCTTCAACACTGTGGGTTATGGCTGTACGACCTGTATCGGGAATTCCGGTCCTCTGCCGCCCCCTATCGCAGCTGCAGTAGAAGAAGGCGATTTGAATGTAACATCTGTCCTCTCGGGCAACAGAAACTTTGAGGGGCGCATCTCCCCGCATGTCAAATCCAATTACCTCGCCAGCCCACCACTTGTCGTGGCCTACGCTCTGGCAGGATCAATGCACATTGATCTATATAACGAGCCATTGGGCCAAGACAAAGATGGTAATGATGTCTTTATGAAGGATATCTGGCCAACCAATCAGGAAATTGCCGAGACTGTCCGCGAAAGCCTGACATCCGATATGTTCACACAGCGCTACGCCGATGTGTTCAAAGGACCAAAAGAATGGCAAGCCATTGGCGGCAGCGCAGCCAGCCAAACATATAAATGGGATTCCGCTTCCACTTACGTGAAAAACCCGCCTTTCTTCACAGGCATGGCCAATGACCCATCTCCTGTGCCGGATATCGAAGGCGCATATGCCCTCGCAATCCTCGGAGATTCTGTCACCACAGACCATATCTCTCCGGCTGGCGCGATTAAGGCGGACTCACCGGCTGGCCAATATCTACAATCCAAAGGCGTCGATCCAAAAGATTTCAACTCTTATGGATCTCGCCGTGGCAATGACGAAGTCATGTCCAGAGGAACATTTGCCAATATCCGCATCAAAAACGAAATGCTAAACGGCGTAGAAGGCGGCTTTACCAAGCATGTCCCATCAGGCGAGCAAATG
Source organism: Micavibrio sp. UBA1672 (assembly GCA_002320665.1). Taxonomy (GTDB): domain Bacteria; phylum Pseudomonadota; class Alphaproteobacteria; order Micavibrionales; family Micavibrionaceae; genus UBA1672. The sequence continues at coordinate 8,049 of DCKO01000071.1, read as the reverse complement.
AGCATTTATGACGCCGCCGTAAAATATAAAGCCGAAGGTCAGCCACTAGTTGTTATTGCCGGTAAAGAATACGGTACAGGATCATCACGTGACTGGGCGGCCAAAGGTACAAGACTGCTGGGCGTAAAAGCCGTCGTCGCCGAGAGCTTTGAGCGTATCCATAGATCAAATCTGATTGGTATGGGCGTACTCCCCTTGCAATTCACAGGCGGAAAAAACCGCAAAACTTTGAACTTGCGTGGTGATGAACGCTTCGACATTAAAGGGATATCAAGCAATCTAAAACCCGCTCAAACCCTATCTATGACCGTCCACTACGCCGATGAATCAGAACAGGATGTCCAATTGCTATGTCGTATAGACACGCTGGATGAACTCGAGTACTTCCGCAATGGCGGGATTCTCCATTACGTGCTGCGTAAAATCGCGAATGCTGCGTAATCTTTAACAAAGTGAAAATCGTGAGTTAAGGGTCTCTCCACCCTATTTGTCAGCGGGCCTTAATATAGGCCCGCTTTTTTTATTATACATTATGCAGCCTGTTGCATATTCTCTATCACATCCTTGGGAAATGCTCCTGTATCGTAATACATCTGGCTGGTCTTGATCTTGCCATCAACAAAAGACATAATCTCGACCATCGGAATTACCCCCTGAAACGGCGCAGTTGCATGCCAGTCAAAGGTATGAACAACCCTGTTACCATCCACGATAATATCGACCGTCTTGCAACTCCCCTCGAAAGGACAGGACGCCATCTGCTCAAGTGCTTCTTCAATACTGTTAGCTTCCATCATCGGCCCTTTAAAACTGTAATCCTTATGCAATAAAGAACGCATTTTATCTGTATCCTTGCCATCCCAAGCAGCAACCATCTCTTCTACGATTTTAATATAGTCTGTCATCGGTATCTCTCCATTTTGACGTTAATTAATATGACCTCAAAGGTCTCTAATTTTCATTATGCACAACACTCCTGACAGCGTGTTGTCAGGAGTGTTTGCGTATAATATAATCATGTGCGAGGGCAACTTATGAGAAAAGCTGATAGACTATTTAGAATTGTAGAATATCTAAAAGCACGACGTCAGGTAGTCACAGCTGAAAAGCTTGCCGAAGTTCTGGAAGTCAGCCCCCGTACAATCTATAGAGATATCGCAGATCTAAATATGTCAGGTGTCCCCATCATAGGGGAAGCCGGTATGGGGTATATTTTAGAACGTGACTATCTGGTTCAACCCCTTATGTTTGGACTAGAAGAGCTAGACGCCCTTATGCTAGGCGCTAAAATGGTTCAAAACTGGGGAGATAAAGAACTTGCAAAATCCGCTAGCCAAGCCATTGATAAACTTACAAGCGTATTACCTGAACGAATCCAAAAAGATATTTCAGAGACATTTTTATTCTCATTCCCGTCAAAAGACAAAAAAGATATCATCATAGACTTTACCTCACTTCGCCGGGCTATCCGCAGTAAAAACAAACTTAGTTTTTCTTACGAAGATGAAGAAAGAAACTCTACTTTTCGTAAAGTACGTCCACTATGCCTCGTTTTTTTTAGCCCCGTATGGTTATTATTAGCATGGTGTGAAAAAAGAAATGACTTCAGAAATTTCCGCATTGACAGGATAAAGGAACTACAAATTATTGATGAATACTTCAAAGATGAAAAGGGAAAACGCCTTCAGGATTATGAGAAAAGTTGTTAAAGCAATCTTTTCTTAAGCCTTTTTAATATAAAATGATTAATAAGGGTTTTTGAGTATTTAAAGAGAACGGTATGGCCAATTTTGAACTGGATACAATCCGCGCGACATTTTTCATGAGCGGACAAAGCGATAATGCTCGTAAGAAATTTCTGCGCGAGATCTTACAGAATTTTGAAAGTGATCCGCAAGCAGGCCTTAAAAGTCATGATATAAAAATCAATGACAGCAATCCCGAAGAACTTAAAACAGTTCTCGATGCTCTGTATGAACAAGGCTTTCTGGCCAAGCGCACTGACTTCCCATCAAGTGCCATATTCAATAATGATACATTCCTGATTACACATGATGGTGAAAAGCTTCTGGAAGCACTCCAGAACAAAAATCCTGTACAAAACCACGAAGATGGTCTGGATACGGAATATACCGTTCTTTAAACCTAATCCAAAAACTCGGGCAAGGCCGGAAACACATCAACGCTATGCTTGGGCTCATGCTGGATGATGAGCTTTGCCCCTGTATTCTTGATCAAACGGTTGAGGCGATCCGATGAAGCCAGCGTATCAGCGCGCTGATAGTTAAAGCTCGGCACGCCGTTACTCAAACGGTTTTCAATAAAATGCCACTGATCACCAGACAAAATAACCGGCCCTGTATTGACCAGATCAACATATAGCGCCATATGCCCTGGTGTATGACCCGGCAAAGAAATAGTCCTCACACGTCCATCACCAAAAATATCATGATCACCTTTGATAATTTGCAATTGGTCCTTCTTATCCTCTTGCAGGAAATACTCAATAGATGAAGCATTCATATGATAAGATCCGGCTTCTTCCTCATGCTTGGTCAGAAAATCATATTCAGCTTGCTGTATAATCAGCTTAGCATTGGTAAACATATTCGTATTACCTGCATGATCAAAATGCGCGTGAGATAGCCCGACATGTGTAATATCCTCTGGCATCAAACCAATCGCCCCGAGTTGCTCCCTGAGCGTAACAGGAATTTTAAGATGAAAAGGCCCGTTAACCAGACCGTCTTCTTTTTCTGCAATTTCACTAGGCAATCCCGTATCCCAAAGCAACCAGTTTGAGCCAACATTAATCAGATAACATGAGACAACCAGATCTTTTGTTTGCCCCTTATATTGGTGCGTATCAGAAAACACATCCAGATTAGTAACCTGAATTTCACCGCAATGAATACGGTAAAGCTTTGGATTACCCTGAATTTGCGCCATAGCCTGATAGCTAGAAGCAACAAAGCAAAACGCAGCAAAAAATATTGTGTAAAAAAATCTCATGACACCACCCGTAAAAACAACAGTAAAACACCTGCTTTATACTGTTTATAACGGTTTTTAGGTTATAGGTAAATATGCGTCAGTGAAATTAGACGGATAATTTTACTGCGTCTCCAGACTTTCCTTAAAGGCTGTCTCAGCCTCATTCGTGATATTGTGAAAAATCGGCTTTTCGGGGCGATAGCGCAAATTATAAACATTCTCCAGCACACTAATTTCAGTCTCGATACTTTGAATACGCCGCACAGCCTCTTTCATTTGTAAATATTCTTCGGAATATTGCTCGATGATATGTTTTTGCAATTTGGCCTTTGCCGTGCCGATAATAAAGCAGCGCTGCGACCCCTCCAGAAAAGCCGCCGCCGCCGATAAGCATTGAGCAACATTAATCGGCGTACTCCCCTTTGGCGTCACATAGAAATTAAACGTCGTAGTGTGCTTTGGCCCACGTAAAATCATCCCGCAGCGCCCCTGCATCCGGTCAATATCCGTGACAAGGGCGACATTACTGTCATATTCAATGTTCACATCTTTTCCGGCCGCACCAAAAGCTTGCTGCGCGGTTTTGATCGAATTCTCATATCCGGTTTTATCGACAATATCGCATTTCTCGATCACATCAAAAAATGAATGATGCTGCCCGTGTAAAAAAGCAGGTTTTCCATTGTAATACACACATACCCAGCGCTCAGGATTATATTTCCGATCAAAGGAATTCAGGGATTCATCCCATAATTCATACCAATCCCGCTCGTTAAAGCGATGAAAAAGCGGCCCGCCCTTTTCAAAAGATTTGACAATCTGCCCTGCCATCTTGGCACAGCTATGCATATTATTGGTGCGGATGACGAATTCCTCTGCAATGCCGTCACCGGATTGCAGACGCAAAGGCATACGCGTACTCGGCGCGACAATTTTAAGAAGCTTATCTGTCTCTTCGTGCTGAATTTCGTCTATAACGAATTTCTCACGAAGCATAGAAGCATTAATTTTCATTTCAATCCAATACGATAGAACACAGCTCTCAACAACTATTAGTCTATCATAACACAACGGAAAAAATGAAAAAGAATGTTTTGCACTGCCGCGTTATATAAGATTTCCCTTATGCAGCAAATCTTGGCTGGGCCAGTGGCTGGGCTTTTGGCTTTCTAGCATCTTCAAGCTGCTTCAGGTAATAGGCTAGAGATTGCTCGATCTTCATGCGCTTTGGCAGATCATCAAAAAAGGCCTGCATCTTTGGATCAATAGTACTGCGCAGGTTAAAACCACCAGAGATCGACTGACCGGAAAGACGTGCCAAAGTGCCCTGCCCATGCGCAGCAACCTTTTGCGTCGCGCCCTCAATATCCGATCTGTACTCGCTATAGCATTCAAGTGTCGCAGCAGCATCAAAATCACCCGCCCAATCCCCGAAAGTCTCGGCAGCACCTTCAGCAAAGGCACTACCGATCATGGCTTCCATGATCATCATACCCAGCATCGTGTCATGCTCATCTGATTGTTTAAACGCCGGAGAATTCTGTAAGAAGAGCGGACCATTATAATCAGGACGGTCAGGATGGGGCGCAAGCTGCTTTAACTCGCCAACAAGCCCCATAATCGCTGCCATAGCTGCCTGCTCTTGCTGAACGTAATAGCCATGGTGATATGCTTGTTGTGTACCCATTAGTTTTCTCCCTGTATGCCCCCATATTAGGGGTCAGGAGTAAACGGGTATTTAATTATAGATAAAATTCGAAATAATAGTTTATCGTTTTAATTCAACAAGTTAACAAAAGATTTATATACAATTTTATCTATCATATTTTGAGGTACTAAACGCCATTTTTAATAGCAAATATGGGAAAAACAGAGCTATTTTGACGCAAATTATTTTTTTACAAAAAATGAAAAAATTTGCATATTCCAAGTCCCTATCATAAAATAACGGGTAAGTAAGAGTTTTAAATGATTGGATTATATCAAAATGCCAGTAGATGCAGAACCACTGAGTCATGATGAAGCTGTAGAACTCTATAAAGAAACGGTCAATAAAACTGCCCCCGAGGGTATGACCGTGGTATTCCTTGATACAGATAAAATTCTGTCCTTGCCAGAGGATGAACGCATTCAGGAAGTCGCCAATGAAATCAAGGCTCAATCTCCCGAATTATACAATAAACTGATAGAAATGGGTGGAGAACCCATTGAACAAAACAGTTTTCTGGAATACATGTCCAATAAGCCTCAAGAACTTTCGGCTTCAGCAAATAAATGGGCCAATCCCGAGCTCAGTGATTTCGGCTATGTAACACTGCCAAGCTCACAAAAAGATTCACGCAATGAGTTTATTCCTGATCAAGACAACATATTAGAAATAAGCATTAATAATGATGCTATGCGCGGCACAAGTCGTGATATGATTATGTTTAACGCCGCTCATGAAGCATTTCACCTTCACCAATCTCCAGAGCAATTAGCAGCCGCAGAAAAAGATCCGGCTATTGCCAAGCTTAATGAAGCCCAAGCCGATGTTTTTGCTAAAAACTATGTCAATGAAAATGGTGGAACACCTGGCTTCACAGAAGATTGGGAAATGGTGCGCGCGCTTAAAGGCATTCTTCACGAACATGATGCCGAGGCCGGACATGCCGTCACAGGACTAACCGATGAAATGCCCACACAAGTAACCAAGCAAGACATCGACGAGGCCATAGCCACACGCTCTATCATGGATGATTATGTTAGCCAAAAAATGGGGATGGAAGATATGGGCGCAGGCATTCTTGTTCTCGAGCCACAGAAATACGCCCAGATTGTACAAGACGGCCTGAAGAATGGAGACTTTGATAATTTTTCCGAAGGCCAACGCGAAAAAATAGATATATTAAGCCAAGCCATCGGGAAGTTTCTGCAAGCCCCCGAGGCCGAAACACAAGGTCCGGCTACGCCAGACGGTGTTGTACAACATACCGACCTTGAATCGACAGGCTTAACAGCCCAAACAACCATCATTGCCCAAAGTGGTGATATGGGTGGCATACTTCCTGCTGCGCAACAACAAATGCAGGATATGCAAGTTCAGGTTCAACAACCTCAAGTCAATATCCCACAACAGCAACAAACGCTCTCATCTATGTCTATGGGAACACCCACTTAATATAAAAGATTATTTCATATAGAGCATGAAAAGAAGCCTAAGCTATGCCTGACTCCGATGCCCTCCCCCCAGTAGAAGAAAAGCCTGTTCTTGATAATCTGGGGAAAATTTCAAAAATGACACTTGCCGTATCAGAAACTGGACAAGTCTATATTTTCCATGAAAAGCCCTTCCCCGAACCCATCAACTGGGTTGAATTTGATCCCGAGATCGCGCAAATGCACCTCGTCAGTCAAAATGGCCGCCTTCAAGATCTAGGGATCAAAGTAGAACCCGAATTAAATGAACAAATCAAATCATGTCAGAAAATCTATGTCGTCAGAATTGAAAACGGCAAAGAACAAGAGATCTTCGAGATGCCACTTTTGATTAGACAATATTAACCATTATTTATTCCTCCCATTTTCCATGCAAATTTGTTATTTTACTTTAAAAATAAAATACGGGTTTAAAAGACATGGCATATGGCTATATTTCTGAAATATTTTTCTTCTCCGAAGGCGCAAAACAAGGCGAAGAATTCGAGCCCACCAACCATTTAATGAACGAAGAGCCACTTTTACTTCAAGGGGAATATGAAGGCGCACACAAACTCGTGGGCCAACTCGCCAAAAATACAGACCACCAAGATGTCGTGTTTTTGTCCCTGTTTAATGATGAGGACGAAGAACTGGACACACTGGAAATACCAGTAGACCCCTTATTCATGTCACACAGCAATCATCTGACGAAACTCTCCACCTCCACAGAAATCGACCTGCAACCTGATAAAGCCCTTGTCGATATATACCTTGATAACTGGGATAAAGAAGGCGGCACCGCCGGACTGGAGCAAATGAACGAAATTCTGGATATCCTATTCGAAGGCGAAGAAAGACCACCAAAGCTCTCTTCTGATCGCCTTCAGGCCAGAATACAAGCCAAGCTCATGATCCAGTCCTTTAGAGAAAAATCACTACATATTCTGGATCAACAAACCGAACAAAGGCTACATACGGATAAAAACGAACAGGAAAGCAAAGACTTTAAGGTCTTTACGCAAAAACTCGAAGAAAAATGGCTCAGACCCAATGCCATAACCAACACGCAAATCATCAATTCGGCCCTGAAAAACTTCTTCACCGATATCTGTGCAGAGGTATATTTCGAGCATGGGTTAGGTGATTTCGACGCCGGATTAGGCCATCCGCAAGCGTAAGATTCGGCATAAAAATCATGATTTAGGGCAAATATGGCGCCATATTAACCTTTCATTAACATAATAAAATATTATTAAAAACACGAGTTTTTTCATTTAGATTCAATAAATTAAAGGCATTGCGCCGCAACAAAACAGAAAGAATCACCTGTGCAAAACCAAGAAAAAGGCAGGGAAATTCCATTTTTTTGCCACATTTCAAGCGCATATTAGAATGAGATTATACAGAGCCTCCTATAGAGGCAAATTCAAAGAATTTACTTCCTCCTCGCTCTGGATATTCGGTTACTTACTAGCTTGATAATATACCGCTGCTCCTACCTCAATCGGAGCGGCGGTTTTTCTTTGTTCAGACAATTAATTTCAGCAAAGCATCAGGATAATATTCAATCTTTGCATCAGGCAATTCAGATTGAACTATTTTGCAAATCTCAATTCCCTCTTTATCCAATTCCTCAACAACGTCCTTATTCTGATATTGGCCGTAAAATTCATTATGATAACGATCCAACCAATCTGAAATTTTTTGACAAACTTTATCTGACAGACCTAATTCCTTAGGTTCTATATAGCCGCCCTTATATGTATCCCGAATACCGGTTCCCGCCAACATTCCATCAATTTTAAGATAATGACTCATCCCCCACAAATACCACCAACAACCTTGGTGCGGCAAGTCTTAACGCCCCTCTCCCTT
>DCKO01000045.1 GCA_002320665.1 Micavibrio sp. UBA1672 | reverse complement strand
AACCGCTTACTACCGCGGTCACCAGATTTCCTAATTTCCTAGCCGCATCCGGCTTGGCCAGTTCCCGTGATTTCTCTGCAGCTCTAAACAAACTCTCGGGATTTTGCAAGAACATTTCAATTTGCGCGAGCAAGGCATCTTGTGTAAATCCTTGCTCGGTCATCACCCATGCCCCACCATGGTCCGCGACGGCATCCGCATTCATTTTCTGCTGCTGATCCTTGTGATGCGGATATGGTACAAAGATCGCTGGCCGTCCGGCCGCTGTAATTTCTGCCACAGTCGAGGCACCGGAACGTCCAATCACCAAATGCGCTTCTGCCAGCGCGCCAGCCACATCATCAATAAAGGTTGAAAGCGAGGCCTTGATCCCCGCTTCCTCATAAATCAGCCTTGCAGAATCCAGATCCTCCACACGACATTGCTGTGTAATATTCAAACGCTTCTTATGATCTGATGATAATTGCGCCAGCGCCCTCGGGATAACATCACTAAAGACCGAAGCCCCCAGCGAGCCACCCATCACAAGGATACGAAGCTCGCCATCTTGGGAAAACGCCGGATAAGGTTTTGTAAACAAAGCCCCTACTTCAGGGCGAATAGGGTTGCCAGTGACAACAGATCGATATTGCTCACTAGCATCTAGCCCCTTAGTACCGGGTAAGGAAAGCGCAATTCTCTCTGCTTTGCGGGCAAGAAAGTCATTGGCCTTACCAATAATAGCATTTTGCTCATGAAGCACAGTAGGTATGCGCATATATTGCGCCACTAACACGGCCGGAACAGAAGGATAGCCTCCAAAACCAACAACAAGATCAGGCTTCAACCGCAAAAGCAAACTTATAGCTTGCAAAATACCGAAAACCAAAAAGAACAAGCCCTTGATTTTACCAAGAACACCTCTACCAGCTGTGCCGGAATGCACAGTATAGGTCGGGATATCCTCAAACATGCCTTTATATTTAAGGCCCCTTTTATCAGTCGCTAGCCCCACACGGTAACCCCGAGATTGCAAATCGCTTACCAAAGCGCTCGCGGGAGACATATGCCCACCAGTGCCACCACTGCTGATTAAAATAAAAGGCTCTTTTTTCTTTATTTCACTCATTTTATTCCGCCTGCACCATTTCTTCATGATCTGATGATCTTCGCCGTTTCATCCGCAGGCCATGTTTTGCAATAGAAGGCCGATTTTTCGAGCGCGTCAAGGCCAGAATGATTCCAAACGCCATAGACATACTTAACAAAGCCGACCCGCCATAACTGATAAAGGGCAATGTCATACCTTTTGCAGGCAACAAACTAACACTTGATCCCATATGAACCAAGGCCTGCATGCCAAACATAGTCAGCAACCCGCCCACAGCAAGAATAACAAAGACATCCCCGCTATCCATAACGCGCTTGATGCCGCGGATCAGAATGAAGGTAAAAAGACAGACGATAAGGACCGCAGAAACCGCGCCCATTTCTTCGGCTAGAACCGAGAATATAAAGTCGGCATGCGCATCGGGCAAAAGCAACTTTTCTTCGCCTTGCCCCGGCCCAGCACCAAATAATCCGCCATTACGAAAAGACTCCAAAGAGCGCTCAACTTGCTCATTATCCCCGCTGGACGGGTCCAAAAAACGATTGATACGACTGCGCACATGATCAAGCCCCAGATAAGCCAGCCCCAAACCACCAGCGCCGACCACACCCAATATGGCAAGATATCTGAACCTTAAGCCTGCAAGGAAAACCTGCACTGCAAAGATCAAGGTCACCACAACCGTCATCCCCAGATCAGGTTGCATAAGCAATAAAGCTACTAACGAAATATAAAGCAACACAGCAATATTGAAGCCTTGAAAAGTAGCTTCACCATTTGCATTCATAGCCATAGAGTCCTGTTGTTTGGCAATCAACCATGCCGCAATCACCGCAAAAGACGGCTTCACAAATTCGCTGGGCTGAATGGATAACCCGAAAACATGCAACCATCTTTGCGCGCCCTTGATTTCCTGTCCAAAAATCAGAACAAGAACCATAGCAACAACGATCAAAATAAAGAAAACCGAGAAAACACGGATAATCTGCTTAGGCTGCAAAAAGGAAAGCCCAACAACAAATCCCAGCGCTATGGCTAAAAAAAACACATGGCGCACCAAGAAATGATAATCCGATAGGCCAATACGCTCCGCTACGGCGGGACTAGCCGTTGCGATCATAGCCACACTAAACAGCGAAAGGATTAAAACCAGTAGCAACATCACACGATCGACCGTCCACCACCACTGCCCCAAAACAGAGCGGTCAGTCCGTGATAATGGCGTTGGCGAATATTGTTTTTCCACTAAACATTTTCCTCCGGCAAATCCTGAACCAGCTTCGTAAACACATCGCCCCGATCTTCAAAAGAGCTAAACTGATCAAAGGAAGCACAAGCCGGAGATAATAGAACCACACCACCACCGGGCTGCCCTCTATTTTCCTGTGCCATCTCATGCGCCGCCACAACAGCATTCTCCATAGTCATAGACCGTGAATAATCCACCCCATGATTATCAAGCCAATCTGCAAATTCATCCATAGATTCCCCGATTAAGAAAGCATGCTTAACGCGCTTGAAATATGGCTCTAACCCTTCAAGGCCAGTCTTTTTCTTACGCCCGCCGACAATCCAGTAAATATTATTCCGGCACCCTAGCGCCATAGCTGACGCCCCCGCATTCGTAGCCTTACTATCATTCACATAAGCCACGCCATTAATGGTACGTGTTAGAAACTGCCTGTGCTCCAGCCCTGGAAAACTTTGCATCGCGCCGAAAATATCAGCCGATGAGACATCCAAAAAACGTACAGCGGCATAAGCACACGCCGCATTTTGATGGTTATGAACACCTTTCAGCGCAGGAATACCAGAAATATCACCGACATCCAGCACATCTTGTCCCGTTTTGGCTTCGCATAAATGATCCTCTTGAACATAAACACCATTTGAAAGCGCCTTAAGGGTTGAAACCTCTATGATCTCACGATCTGTATCTTTAGCCTTATCATAAATTTTTCGGCCATATTCATCATCAGTGCAAATAACACCATAGAATTTTTCATGATCCGCTAACGGCTCAAATATCCGTGCCTTTACATCAGCATAATTCTCGATTGTGCCATGACGGTCCAGATGATCCGGCGTAATATTCGTCAGCACAGAAATATCAGGCCTAAATCTAGGCATCAGATCAATCTGGAAGGAAGATAACTCAACCACAATAACCTGATCTTTTTTAGGTTTATTTAGCGCAAAAATAGGATGACCAATATTCCCTGCCAAAACAGAATTCTTACCACATTTTTCAAGCAAATGATGGGTCAGGCTAGCCGTCGTGGATTTACCATTCGTTCCCGTAACCCCGATTGTGGTGCATTTCGGAGCGATCCTGAAAAACAATTCAATATCACAGATAACGTCTACGCCTGCCTCTTGCGCAGCCTTAACAACATCATGAGGCTCTGGATCGGTCAGCGGCACACCGGGACTTAGGATAAGCGCGTGAATACCACTCCAATCCTGCGTTTCAGGATCATAGGCCTTTACATCATGCTTTTTGATAAATTCTTCGGTTACGTCCTCACTGTCATCACCAGCATAAAGAGTAGCCCCCGCCTTTTTTAAGACTTTAACAACGGCTGTGGAGCTTTTCCCTAAACCAAAAACAAGAAATGACTTTTTTTCTAGATTCTGGAGATACTCTGATGCGTCAATCATAAACCCTCATTAGATAATTTTACCGGATTCGCGGGTAACATTATCTCAGTTTAAGCGTGGCAAGTCCAATCAAAGCTAAAATAACCGCAATAATCCAAAAGCGGATAACAACAGTCGGCTCGGACCATCCCTTTTTCTCGAAATGATGATGCAGTGGCGCCATAGCAAAGACCCGCTTACCCGTCAGTTTAAACGAAGCCACCTGCACTATTACAGATACGGTTTCAAGAACAAAAAGCCCGCCAACAATAGCCAACACAATTTCATGCTTGGTCATCACAGACACAGCACCCAAAAAACCGCCCATTGCCAAGGATCCTGTATCCCCCATAAAGATCGCAGCAGGCGGCGCATTATACCAAAGGAAGCCCATAGCTCCTCCAATCAGCGCGCCACATAAAATCGCAAGCTCCGCCGTACCGGGTACATGCGGGATATGCAAATATGCCGAGTAATCAACACGCCCGACCAGATAGCTAATCAGCCCAAAACACGCAGCGGCAATCGCCACAGGCACAATTGCAAGTCCATCAAGTCCATCTGTCAAATTCACAGCATTAGATGCCCCGACCATAACAATCAAAGACCACGGCAGGAAGAACCAGCCCAGATTTATAAAAAAGTCTTTAAAAACCGGCATAGCCACATGAGTACTCAGCTCTGGCGGCATATTATCCATGATCAACAAAGTTGCCGCAATACCAATGCCAAATTGCGCAACAAGCTTTAGCTTTCCTGACAAACCTTTTGTATTACGCTTGGTAAGCTTCAAATAATCATCTGCAAAACCTATCGCACCATAGCCAACCATAACCATTAGCGCGACCCAGACAAAAACATTACTTAAGTCCGCCCAAAGCAATGTTGAAATCACAACCGAAATCAGAACCATCAGGCCACCCATAGTCGGCGTACCGGCCTTTTTAAAATGCTCTTCCGGTCCTAATTCGCGGATGGGTTGCCCCTCTTTTTGCTTGGCCTTTAGCCAACGGATCATAGAAGGCGCAATCAGAAAACATATAACCAAAGAGGTCATAATCGCACATCCCGTGCGGAACGTTATATACCTGAACAGGTTAAAAAATATAATTTGATCAGCATACGGTGTTAAAAGATTATAAAGCATATCCAGCTCTTTTTACAAAACTACTTTTCGGGCATACGACACGCATTGCACCCGCCATTTTAATCGATCCATCTGCTTTATTTTGCTTGAAGACCAGCAAATCACCGGGTGCGAGCACCTCAGGCACGATCTCCTCTATTTTTGCATCTGGATAGACACAGGAAATCAGATGGCGATAATCACAAAGAGAAGGGTTTTGCCTTGAAGCATACACAAAGTCAAGCTCTCCCATTCTGAAAGGCACTGTAAATCCATCATTACTGCTCTTCGCGGCAGACGGCTCGGGATAATCCACGGATTCCAAAACAACCGTCTGACGACCATTACCAATATCAATCATATTGATAACACGAAAAACAACACCTTGTGTTTTTTGCTTCGGCTTAACGCTGACTGTTACATTTTGCATTTTGAAGTGAGACCAATAATAGCGGTTATTTTGAATCATTGTTATTTTTTAACTCCTTAAGTGAACTCATATTAACGTGATTAACTCAGAAAGTACCTACTCGAGTGATAGCTTTTTGCAACTCTTCCACATCATTAAAAGTTTCGACGTGGTTTTTAAAAATTTGTTGATTTTCATGCCCCTTGCCAGCTAGCAAAATTGCATCCCCCTCCTTTGCTTTTGAGATTGCAAATTCAATCGCATCCTTGCGCCCGTCAATCATGTGAATATTTTGTGCATCTTCGGGGATACCTGCGCGAATTTGTGCCCTAATCACTTCCGGCGCTTCGCTTCTGGGGTTGTCATCTGTGATAATAACAATATCGGCATTCTCATAAACAGCTCGCCCCATCAAAGGACGCTTAACCTGATCGCGATCACCACCACAGCCAAAGATGCAAAGAATATCCCCCTTCACATGAGGCCTTAACGCCTGCAACGCCACTTCCAGCGCCTGAGGTGTATGCGCATAATCAACATAAGCGGCAAAAGGCTGCTCCTTGCTGCCTCTCACACCCTCCATCCGGCCGGAAACCGCTTCTATATCTGATAAACACGCTATAATTTTTTCAACATCCGCACCGTCCGCCACAGCGCAAAGCACCGCGCAGCAAATATTCATCGCCTGAAACCCACCAATCAAAGATAATTGTATTTCATATACCCTACCGAAAATCTCGATTTCTACATACTGGCCATCAATCAACGGATACACATTGCGAATTTTACAATCTTCCCCCTTATAACCATAAGACCAGACACGATGCCCTGATTGCTCAGCCCTTTCAGCAAGAAATCCATATTCCGGCACATCCGCATTCAAAACCGCCACACCCTCTTGCATAATTTCATCAGAAAATAAACGCGCCTTGGCTTTGAAATATGCATCCTGATCTTTATGATAATCCAGATGATCTTGCGAAAAGCTTGTAAAGGCAGCCACACCAACACGCACACCATCAAGGCGGCACTGATCCAACCCATGGCTTGAGGCCTCCATTGCCAAATAATCAACATCATCACGCTTTAAATCTCTTAGAAGTCTATACATAACCACAGGATCAGGCGTCGTCATTGAACCGTCTATCTGCAAGGATGTATCACCATCTACGCCGAGCGTACCTAGGCTAACAGCCTTACATCCCAAAGCATGCCATATCTGCCGCAAAAAATGCACAACCGAGCTTTTGCCATTTGTCCCCGTCACAGCCACAATATGCTCGGGTTGATCCTGATAAAATTGCGATAAAATAAAGCTCAGCGCTTTTCTCGGGTTATTATCACAAACAAAAACCACGCATCCATCATGGTTTTGTTGATAACCCTGCTCGACTAAAATCGCAGAAGCGCCGTTTTCAATTGCTCGATCAATATAATCCCGCCCGTCATGCTCTTCCCCTGAAAGCGCTACAAACAAAAAACCGGGCTGCACTTGGCGACTATCATGAACAACCCCTTTCACGGAAGATACGTCAAATTCCTCTAGGCTTAGATACGCATTAGTAAGAGACAAGACGAGGCTTCCTTTGTACAGGCTTTTTCTTCTTCAAATCATCAGGATGAAGAAATTTCTCAAGATCACGGCTATATTGTTTAGCCACAGGATTTTCATCGGGCTGTATACCCAAAATCACAGCCATAGACTTAACCATGCGCGCAAAGACTGGCGCAGAAACCCAACCAGCCGTCGCATAGCCATATGTACCTTGATGCCCCCTTGGCTCATCAACAGTAATAATCATCGCGTATTTCGGATCATGCATGGGAAACGCACCAACAAATGTTGAAATGCGGGCATCTTTCCTGTAGCCGCCAACACCGCTTTTATTCGCTGTACCTGTTTTCCCGCCAACATAAAAGCCAGACACTTCAGCACTCATCGCCGACCCATATAGCGCATTGAGCCTTAGCATCTTACGTGTTTTTTCAGATGTACTCTTAGAGACAAGGCGAACAACATCTTCCTCATCCTGTGCGCCGCCTCTCATAAAACTGGGCTTAACCACCAGACCATCATTCACCACGCTCGAAAATGCAGCCAAAACCTGTAACGGCGAAACCGAAATCCCGTGCCCGTAAGACACCGTCAAAAGAGCTGCCCTGCTCCACTTATCCGGTAAATCAGGAATAGCTGATCCCGCAATATCGGTAACAAGACGGTTCATCAACCCTAAATCCTTGTAAAACCCTTTCAGGTTATCCGCACCCAAATCTTCTGCCATCAAGGCCGTACCAATATTAGAGGAATGAATAAAGATTTCAGGAATACTTAAATCCCGTTTTTTGGGATGATAATCTTTGATACGAAAACGCCCGATCTTTAAAGGCTCACGCACATCAAATTCCCGCGCCAGACTACTGCTTTTCAAATCAAGATACGCCGCTATCGAAAACACCTTAAACACAGAACCAAGCTCATAAACCCCTTGGGTCATACGGTTGAATTTCTTGCTGTCATCTTTTTCACCTTTATAGTGCGACAGGAAATTCGGATCAAAATCCGGCAGAGATACACTCGCCAGAATTTCGCCTGTTTCTATATCCAACACCGCACCCGCAGCCCCAATGGCCTTAAACTCATTAATCGCAGCCGATAACTCACGTCTCAAAGCATGCTGCAACCTGACATCCAAGGATAAATAAACATTCTCACCTTTATACAAAACCTCATCTTGCCCCAACTCCGCACCAGCCATACCATGACCATCAGTTCCAGCATAACCAACAATATGCGAGACCAAATCCCCATTCGGATAGACGCGATTATACTTATACTCAAAACCAAGACCGGGCTGCCCCAGCTCCAATACTCTAGCTTGTTGCTCGGGGCTTACGGGACGGACCAAAGGCGTATATTCATTATTCCCGCGCATAGCCTCGGCAGCCTCAGCCACATCCAGATCAGGGAAAATCTCACCTAGCTCTGATGCGACAATTTCCGGCTCCAAGATCAAAGACGGATCAGCAAATAAAGCAGGCACTTTGATACTTGTAGCTAACAAAACCCCGTTACGGTCATATATATAACCGCGCCGGACAATTTCGTCACCACCCCCAGTCACAATATCAGTTTCGGCAAGCTGCCCATGATGGATAAGATAGCCCTGAGAGAACCCAAGATCAAAAATACGCACAGCAATAACCAGAAATAAAACTGCAAAAACACATGCCAAAAGCATAAGCCTTTCGCGCATCATCCCCAAAGACGTACTTTGATCGCCTTGTATTCTGATAACTTTTCTATGCAGGGCAAAAAATCTCATCGCCCCCCCCGACCTTGCGCCGTATAAGCAACATCCAATACCGGCTTTTCAAGAACATAGGCAGGAAAACGCCTTTGCTCTTTTTCAATGCCGCTTCCTTGATTAAGCATAAGATGCTGCACCAGAACCTTATTCCGATCTCTCAAATCACCACTTTCCAATTTAGACACGGTTTCAGGCATAGCCATATTAAGCACACTGACCGCCAGTCGCTCTAATCGCGCCGGCTTATTCAAAAAGGCCCACTCTGCCTCCAAAGCATAAAACTGCGAACGTTCAAGACTTATCGCCCTCTCAACACGCGCCAAACGCTCTTCCGCCAAACGCACTTGATGGCCAATATAAATCGATACAGCGCTACCAAATAAAAACAGCAAAAAAAACACAAAGATAAAACGCACCTTGATCATAACACTTCCCCTCCTAAACGCTCAGCCGCGCGCAACTTGGCCGAACGTGAACGCGCATTGAGAGCTAATTCCTCATCACTCGCACACACAGCTTTACGTGTTTTAATTTCAAAAACCGCCACATCCTTAGCATCTTCAATAACAGGCATATGACGCGAGACCGAAGATACTGATCCCGATTTCTCTTTTAGAAACCTTTTCACAATTCTGTCTTCCAGAGAATGAAACGTCACCACGACCAAACGCCCACCAGGCTTAAGGATATCTACCGACGCCTCCAAAGCGCGCTCAAGCTCCCCAAGCTCGTCATTCACCGCAATGCGCAAAGCCTGAAAAGTACGCGTAGCCGGATCAATTTTATCTCTGGATTTCGGCACAACCGCACGCACAGCCTCAGCCAGCTCAAGCGTTGTCTCAAACGGAGCCTCTAAACGCCTGCGCACAATCTCTTTGGCCACGCGACGCGAATGACGCTCCTCACCATAAACATATATAATTTCGGCCAATCTCGTTTCATCTTCATTATTCACAAGATCCGCAGCACTTTGCCCCTCCGAACCCATGCGCATATCCAACGGCCCGTCAAACCGGAAAGAAAATCCGCGCGACGCATCATCAAGCTGCACCGAGGACACACCAACATCCAGAACAAACCCATCAACGCGCCCAACACCATCTTGCGCAAGCAGCGCCTTCACATCACCAAAGCAACCGCGTATAAGCTTAAAGCGCTCACCAAAATCACCGGAAAGCCGATCGGCATATTGAACTGCATGATCATCACGATCAATACCAATAACACGACAATTAGCTGCCTTCAGGATTGCACGACTGTAACCACCCAGCCCGAATGTGCCATCAACACAAACCTCACCATCTTTTGGCTGCAAATACTCCAAAACCTCGGGCAACATCACAGGGAAATGTTCCGGCGCATGATCATGCATCATGACTGCCTCTTTCTGCGCGCGGCACCGTTAGCTTTCGATCCGTCACATTATCTCTGGCTTGCGTTCTACGGCGCTCAAACAGCTCCGGCGACCAAATCTGGAACTTACGCCCAAGACCAACAAAAACTGCCTTATCCGAGATATGCACCGCCTCCATCAAATCCGTTGGCAAGGTAATACGACCATCACCATCACAAATCAGTTGCACACTTTCACCAAAAACAGTTGTCGCCAAATCATCCTGATCTTCGGAAAACATATCAAATTGATCCAAACGCTCACCAATCTCATCCATACGCGCCCAATCAAACCCTTCCAGACAAGCATGCTGGTTAGAGCAAAACAGAACAAGCCCCTTATGGAGCTGATCCCCCAAAGCAGAACGAAAAGACGCAGGCACAGAAACCCGCCCTTTCTTATCCACTTTATTCTCGAACCTAGATAAAAACAGCGCCATGAAAACATCACAAGTATGTGCCCATTGGAATTAATGGGTATATATGGGATATCATGGGATTATTTGGTCAGTCAACTAAATCCAGCCCTTAACTGCCTATTTAACAACATATTTTTTCTTTACGCACGACAGGCAGCAAAGAAAGGTATTTTTCATAAATACATCGGTTTTTTTTACATTCCACTCATGATTACAAAACCAAGCAAAAAGTGCATAAATTATGTACAAAAATATCTTAAAGAATTAAAGTTGGCAATATTTGACAAAAAACGACTTAAGGAACACATTACAAACCCCTGTTAAACAAGCAAAATTTTCTTGCATTTACTATAAGGGTTTGCTAATACTGGACTTGCCTGAAGGGGCAGTTGTATAACAACTTACTGTGTGGGGGACTAAAAATGTTTACGACATTTTTAATTTTACTTATGGCACTGAGTTGCGGTTTGTACTTGGGTACAATATTGTACTCTTTTATTGCAAATCAGTAACTTAGCTGAATTAAGCTAAGCCATAAATCAATTGAAAAAGAGAAGCCGCCTGGCATAAATCGGGCGGTTTTTCGTTTCTTGACTTAGCAAAAAGTTATAAATAATTCAGCTGGTTAAAAAGGCTTTTTGGAAACCTGTAAGCCGGATTTTGTTCAAAGAAGCACGCTTCTTCTCGATAGCCATTCATCTAGGATAAGCGTTACCACTTACCTCAAGCAACCTACCCGGGCCACAGATGCGGGAACATCATAAACGCAGCCCCTATTTGGTTTTGCTTCCGGCGGGGTTTACCATGCCGACCCTGTTACCAGCAGCCGCGGTGCGCTCTTACCGCACCTTCTCACCTTTTCCTGCAAAAGCAGGTAGTCTAAATTTCTTCAGCACTATCCGTAATGATATGTTTTCACACACCACCCCCGGACGTTATCCGGCGCCGTTTTCCCGTGAAGTCCGGACTTTCCTCTCCTGCGCCTAAGCACAGCAGCGACTATCCGGTTTCCAAAAAGCCAGCGGAGTATGATCTTTTCGTGAAAAATATTCAAGCTTTTTCAGCGACTTGCCGAATAAGAGAGATCAGCCGCGCGACGGTCTCATCACATAGCTGTCCCGCGCTCCCATCTTCAAAGACTTGCGGATAGTAATGCCGCTGGAAGGCGGTCACGATATCTTGAAACGCCGCCAAGGGATTATAGCCAAACTGCGTAAAGAGCTTCTCGGCATCATAATCATTCAAGGCCACATCCTTTGCCTTTTCACGCTCCGCCTCACTTGGGTCAGGCCACAGCCCCACCCCGTTTTCCGCCAGATATTTCCAGTCAAACAATTCCCCCGGATCAGTTTTACGCTCCGGTGCGATATCCGAATGCCCCAGCACATATCTGATCTCATGACGCGAGATAATATCGCGGCACAAATCCAAAACGACCTTCATTTGCTCTTGCGGGAACGGCCGATAACCAAACTCATGCCCGGGATTCACAATCTCTATCCCCACAGAATAAGAGTTTATATCCGTCTCTCCCTTCCAATAGGAATGCCCCGCATGCCAAGCCCGCAAACTCTCGGGGATAATCGTATCAAACGCACCATCTTCATAGACAATATAATGCGCGCTCACCTTATCCTCGGCGTTACTTAAACGCTCAAAAGCATCCTCCGCGCTTTCCATCCCCGTATAATGCAAAATGATCAAATCCGGCTCAACGTCATTGACGCGTTCCTCACAATTCACATATTTTGGTCTTTTCCATTGAAACATTTCCGTAACATCCTACGAATATATAACGACACTATATAGTAAAAAATTATAAATTAAGGATAAAAAGATGAAAACACTGAGCACAGCAACAACATTTTTAGCCGTTATGATCTGTGCTATTTTCATTATAGCACAATATCAGCTCAGAGCCGAAAGCGGTGGCGTTCTGGATAACCAAGGAGAAGACCTTATGACCGAGCAACCCGAAAACCACCCCACAGCCATCTTTGGCGGCGGCTGCTTCTGGTGTCTGGAAAGCGAATTTCGCGCCCTTAACGGCGTGCTTTATACCCGCGTGGGCTATATGGGCGGCGATAAGAATGACCCGTCTTATAATGACGTAACCACAGGCGAGACAGGCCACGCCGAAGTCGTCGAAGTAACCTTTGATCCCGATAAAATCAGCTATCGCAACCTTGTGGAATTTTTCCTGACCAAGGCGCATGACCCGACCCAAGTCAATCGTCAGGGCGTGGATGTCGGCACGCAATACCGCTCCGAGATTTTTTATACCGATGAGCAGCAAAAGGACATTGCCGAGGACGTAATGAAGGATGTAACCATGCGCAAAATCTGGGACAAGCCCTTGGCCACAAAGCTCGGCCAAGCCACGACTTTCTGGATGGGCGAGGATTACCACCAGCAATATTACGAGAAATATGAGCGCGAAAACGGCCAAATGCACCCCAGAGTATGGTTCAAAAAGAAAATGAAAGACGTGAAGCAATAAGCCTAATATTATACAGAAAAATACATATTCCAGCATTCTGTCTAGTTTGAATGTCGAAAATTTTTTCCGCGCGCCTTGTTTTGTATAGTTCGTTTTGCAGATTTTTTTTCGATACGCCGTTTTGTATAGTTCGTTTTGCGGTTTTAAAAAATTTTGCGTCATCCCCGCGCCCTGCCAAAGCTTTAGCGCAGGCAGGTTAGACAGCGGGGATCCGGTAAAGAATGCAGGCAAAGCTTGCACATTTTTTATGCCGCTTTCCCGATCAGCGCTCAGAACCGCTTCACTTGTCGGGAATGACAATCTTGGGGGTGTGGGGGCTTCGTGTTTGGTCGTCATAAACATGCGCCATTAATAGCAATTAATTCCTATTTTGTCAAGATTTATAGGATTTATGCCCGTTATGCACAATGATATTTCAATGTATGGTTTACTCTTTAGAGGAATTAAGGACATATATATATTATGTTCAAGCACATTCAAAATATAGGAAATTGGATAAGAAGTGCTCAAGGCTTCTGGATTCTTGCAGGTAGTTTAGTAACTTCCGTTTTTCTATATCTTTATTCATTATATGAAAAACTAGGCTGGCTTGAAAAAACAACGCTTATTTTCGCTATAATCTGCCTTATTACTCTAACAATATTGTTCATCATCGAATTAAAAGAAATTTTATTTTCAAAAAAAGAAGCAATCCCTCTTCTAGATGTTTTCAAAAAAGCCCATAAATATGGGTGGAATTTTGATATTGATGGCGGGCATCAAATTTTAGATTTTGTTGCAGCCCTTAAACATTATGGCTTTAGAGGGGAAATAATTTTTGAAGGTAGATTAAATGAGTATAATTCAGAAGAATTATTAAGAACTAACTTGCTCAGAGAAATACCTAGAGAACATTGGGGAAAATACGAAATCGACTGGATTAATACATGCAAATTCAACAAAGACAACAATAGTCATGAATTTATAGATGACAACTTCTTTTTCACAACATACAGAATCGCTGATGTTAGAAATGAAAATTTCAATGATGCTTGCGGCTTTAATGATGTTCACGTTAAGGGAATTAATAGAAAATGGATGAAAAAAGCCCTTAAGAAGTTTCAGGGCAATTATTTGGAACAAGCTACTAGAAGAGATGAGGTCAGAAAAACTTTAGAAATTTTGCAAAGAAAACAAGAAGAAGAAGAAGAAGACAATTAAACCAAAAGCAAACAGCGTTTGATTTGGGATAATACAACCAGAAAACGCACGTCATCGCCTGAATTTGTAAAACAAATTCTAAGGCGATCCATATTTTTCTAGATTCCCTTAGAATTTCCTATTCAGAAATTCAGGGAATGACGCCATTAAGATATTTGTGTTTATTCGTGTCCATCTGCGGTTAAAAAACCGAACGATCGCAGCTCTTTATGATTTCTCGACTTGAGAGTATTCCAGCTCCACCGGCGTTGAACGACCAAAAATGGAAACAGAAACTTTGAGCTTGGCTTTTTCCTCGTCGATTTCCTCAACAATACCATTAAAGGACGCAAACGGGCCGTCTGTAACTTTGACTTCTTCGCCAATATCGTAGATGACGGAGGGACGCGGACGTTCGATCCCTTCTTGCACCTGCGTGATAATGCGCTGGGCCTCTCTTTCGCTGATCGGCACGGGCTTGTTTCCGCCTGCCCCAAGAAAGCCGCTAACCTTTGGTGTGTCTTTGATCAAGTGCCACACATCATCAGTCATCTCCAACTTCGCCAGCACATAACCAGGGAAGAATTTACGCTCGGCATTCACGCGCTGACCGCGTTTGACCTCAACAACCTCTTCGGTCGGCACAAGGATTTCCTCAATATGATCCTCTAGGCCTTGCTTGGCGGCCTTTTCCTTGATGCCTTCGGCAACTCTGTTTTCGAAACCTGAATAGACGTGCAATACATACCAACGTTTAGCCATCTTCTTTACCCTTCCTAATGAAACCTGTTCCTTATATGCCCAAAATCATCCGTATGACATACGAGATAATCTGGTCGGCAAAATACAAAAACACCGCAGAAATAAACACCATGATAAACACAGCAATCATACTGGCGATGACTTCCTGTTTCGAAGGCCATGTGATTTTCTTGCCTTCGTTTTTAACTTGTTTTACAAATTCTGCCGGACTTGTTTTTGCCATAAAATTCACCTTTAAATTTACTTTATCTCCCGCCCAAAATTCGTATCGGCTCTAGCCGTTTTCGATTATTTTCAATCTCTCTTTTAAGGGGATTAGCACTGTACTACACGAAAAAATCATGAATTTCCAGAAGAAAATGAAAAACTATGCATATCCCTGTAAATACTATATTCCGTCATTCCCCGAATTGGCAAAGCTAATTCTAGGGGAATCTATGGATCGCCCTAGAATTGATAAATCAATTCAGGCGATGACGAACAGAGTAATTATGACGCCTTCCACCGCAAAACCGGATTCCGCGCCGCCTTGACCTCATCCAGACGCTTGCGCGGCGAAGATTGCGGCAAGCTATGGAAGTACTCCTCGCCCTTATCTTTGGCATCCTTGGCGATCTCGGTCATGGTCTCGACAAAGCGATCCAGCGCATCCTTGCTCTCTGTTTCGGTCGGCTCGATCAGCATCGTCCCCGACAGGACAAGCGGGAAATACACCGTCATCGGGTGATAGCCATGCTCGATCAAGGCTTTGGCAATATCCAGCGTCGTCACGTTAAACTCTTTTTGCTTCTTATCGGTGAGCAAACATTCATGCATGCACGGCCCCTCATAGGGCACGTGATACTCCTGCCCCAGCTTGGCCATCAAATAATTCGCCGATAAAACCGCATCGCCGGAAACCTGCGCCAGACCATCCGCCCCGTGCGACATGATATAGGACAGCGCCCTTACGAACATCCCGAACTGCCCTTGGAACGCCTTTAATGTGCCAAGCGTTGTCTCTCTATCTTCTTTGGTTTCCAGGCAATATGCATCGCCCCCCTTCAAGACCACCGGCACAGGCATATATTGCGCCAACTCTTCGGTGCAGCAAATCGGCCCAGAACCCGGCCCACCGCCGCCATGGGGCGTCGAAAACGTCTTGTGCAAATTGATATGCATCACATCCACACCAAAATCCGCAGGTCTCACACGGCCCACAAGTGCATTGAAATTCGCACCATCACAATAGAAATACCCGCCCGCCTCATGCAGCAAATCGGCGATCTCCAAGATATTACTTTCAAAAAGTCCGCACGTATTCGGGTTGGTCACCATCATCCCCGCAATATCTGCGCCCTGCTCATCACCCTTATAAAGCGCCTCTTTGAACGCCTCGACGGTTAAGCGCCCTTCCGGTCCTGTCGGAATATTTCGTACCGTAAAGCCGCACATCACCGCCGTCGCCGGATTAGTTCCATGCGCAGAATCAGGGATCAGCACAACCTTGCGGCTCTCATTGCCCTGCACATCATGAGCGCGGCGGATCGTCATCATCCCCGCAAGCTCCCCATGCGCACCAGCCGAAGGCGCAAGACACACACCGGGCAACCCCGTCAGCGTCCCCAGCCAATCCTGTAGCTCATACATCAATTCCAAAGCACCCTGCACAGTGCTCTCGGGCTGCATTGGATGAATATGCGCAAAACCGCTAAGGCGCGCCATTTTCTCATTCAAACGCGGATTATGCTTCATCGTGCAACTGCCCAGCGGGAAAAACCCGTGATCAATCGAGTAATTCCATGTGCTCATACGCACAAAATGGCGCAAAGCCTGCGGCTCGGAGACTTGCGGCAAGCCCATATCACCGCGCTCCGGCAATCCGGTGCGCAACGCCACGCCTGTGCTTTCCGGTAAATCCACCCCCGGACGCTCGCTACGCTCCTTCTCCCATAGCAAGCTTTCCTCATAATGAAGACCGCGATTAGATTCCGGATTTGGTAACTCACCTGTCATATTTTAAAACTCCGTGCCTGTATATTGACAATCCAACTCATCCTCAGCGCTAGGCACATCAGGATTGGGCATAACACCATCTTTAAATTCCAGAATCCTAGCCTTTCCGGTTACGCGATCCAGAAAAATCTCCGTTCGCCCGCCACTATGCGACCACTGCGCTTCAATCGCCATATCATTGAACGTCTTGATATTTTCTGCCTCGATTTTCTTGCCTGATACATAAAATTCATCATTTCCAGTATCAATCATCATAGCCATATCAAATGAAGAATTAGAGCATTTCAGAACTTTCATCTTGGAGCGTGCCGTTGGCTCGACACCGGAAAGATTAAACATGATAAAGGACAGCAAACACGCGATACAAAACACAAATATAACGACTGTCGGCCAAGGAGATCTCATAATTTTACAGCACCTTTCTTAATGCTTTCGCAAGCACCTCAATATCTTTATCCGTGACCATCTCCGTTGCACAAACCAGCATACGATCACCCTCCAGCGGATAACCTGCAATAATCCCTTCCCCGATCAGAGCGTCACAAATTTCTTTGGCTGGTTTAGTCAAAGTGATCACAAACTCGTTAAAAAAATTCTGGTTTTCTAATGCAACGCCGTCAATATTTTCCAACGCATCCGCCAAAGCGCAGGCTTTCTCATGATTAACCCGCGCAAGCTGGCTAAAGCCCGTCTCACCTAATAAACTCATATGCACCGTAAACGCCAGCGCACATAATCCTTGGTTCGTACAGATATTACTTGTGGCCTTGTCACGCCTGATATGTTGCTCACGCGTCGAAAGCGTCAGCACAAAACCCCTACGCCCGTCCGCATCCTCGGTCATGCCGCAAATCCGCCCGGGCATCTGCCGCAAATATTTTTCCTTACACGCAAAAAAGCCCAAATGCGGCCCGCCATAGCTCATAGCAAGACCAATGCCCTGCCCTTCACCACAGACAATATCAGCCTCTACAGGTGCAGGCAGCAAACCAAGGGAAACAATCTCGGTTACAACAACAACCAGCATTGCACCTGTTTCATTACATTTTTTGCGCCACTCAGCATAAGCATGAGGATTACCAAAAAAGTCCGGTGATTGTACAATAACGCACGCCGTATTTTCATCCGGCTCGCCATCTTCAATCTCGACATCACCCAGATTACCCATATAGCTATCCATAACCTTGCGGTATTCAGGATGAAGCGGCGTGCCAATCGCAACCTTGCGGCGCTTGGTGATACGCATCGCCATAAGCGCTGCCTCCACGCAAGCCGTAGAGCCATCATAAAGCGAAGCATTGGCTATGTCCTGCCCCGTCAGTTGAGCAATAAAGCTCTGGAATTCAAAGACGACCTGAAGCGTACCTTGTGCAATTTCAGGCTGATACGGGGTATAGGCGGTCAGAAATTCGCTGCGCTGAATGATATAATCCACGGTCGCAGGCACATGGTGATAATACACCCCTGCCCCGAGAAAAAACGGCCCGTCCGCTGCACTTCTGTTCTTAGCCGCCATTGCCGAGAGTTCGCGATCCACCTCTAGCTCACCCTTATGGTTTGGCATATCCACCGGACCATCCAGCAAAGCACTCTCCGGCACATCCTTATAAAGATCACGGATGCGCGCCGCCCCGACTGCATCCAGCATTTCCTCATGCGCTTTCTGACTTAAAGGTAGGTATCTCATGGACTAATCAACCTCTTTCAAATACTCGGCATAAGCAGCCTCATCCATTAAATCATCACCTGACGCATCCGAAACCTTAAGCTTCACAATCCACCCCTGTTCATTGACGGGTTTAGCAATCAGATCATAATCGCTTTCCATAATTTCATTAACCTCAATGACTTCTCCGGCCAAGGGCGCATAAACCTCTGCGGCTGTTTTCACAGATTCAACCACAGCAACATCCTCGCCCTTATCCACGGTTTTACCCAGTTCCGGCAATTCTACAAAAACCAGATCACCAAGGGCATCTTGCGCGTGTTTACTGATCCCGACCCACGCTGTATCACCATCTAAGTAAACACATTCATGATCTTTAGTGTATTTCATCTCAGCCATATTTTTCTCTCCTACTTATATCTTATTTGATTTTGTTTTTGGTTCTACAAAGGGCATATCACTAATAATCGCCTCAAGCTTCCGGCCACGCACATTAACATAAACACTTGTCCCCAGTTCAGAATGCTTGATAGGCAAATATGCCTGCCCGATGGAACAATCCAAGGTTGGCGAAAACCCACCGCTACATAATGTGCCTATTATGCTACCATCCTCAAGCTGCACCTCGGCCCCTTCTCGCGCAACACCTTTATCAAGTAATTCAATACCTACGCGCTTGCGGGTGATCCCCTCTTCTTTTTGTTTCAATACAACATCCGCGCCAATAAAGCCTGTATTGGTCATCTTGCCCATGACCCAGCCAAGATCAGCTTCTAGCGGCGAAGTTGTCGCATCAATATCATGCCCGTAAAGACAATAACCCATTTCAAGCCTAAGAGAGTCTCGTGCTGCCAACCCTATTGGCTGCACATCATCATGGGATAGCAAATCATTCCAGAGTTTTTCAGCATCCGCATTAGGTACACTCAACTCAAATCCATCCTCACCCGTATAACCAAGGCGACTGATAAAAAGCTTGTAATCATCTTGCGCCCAAAGACCCATATAAGGCAAATCAGACAGATCAATGTCCAGTATTTGCTTTAGAACCCATTGCGATGCTGGGCCTTGCAGCGCAATCAACGACCAATCATCATAATGATGAAACTCCAGACCTTCGGTGAGCTGGCTCTTGATCCAATCTATATCCTTATCCTTACACCCCGCATTAATCACACAGTGAAACTCGTTTTCACCTGTACGGGTCACCATTAGATCATCGATAATCCCGCCCTGCTCATTGGTCAGAACCGTATATTTCGTACGATCAATTTTCTGCTTTGCAAAAGAAGAAGGCGTAATTTTCTCGAAAAACTCGACCGCGTCACTCCTGCCTTCTACGCCCTTCACCGAAATCTGGCCCATATGGGAAACATCAAAAATTCCGGCCTTAGATCGCGTCCATTCATGCTCCTGCTTCACGCCCAGATCATAATATAGAGGCATATCATAACCCGCAAACTCACCCATTTTCGCGCCAAGTTTCTTATGTGCATCATACAATGCCGTTTTTTTTGTCATTATCCGTAGCCTTAAAATTATAATTTTGGAACGATTGGTTTGCTTTCCTTTTCCAAAATCGCTTTCTTCTCCATTGCATTGTGGGGAATACTGGAATCCATAAAGATCTTATACTCTTCGTCCGTTTTGGGATCTCTCACATCATAAACACTGTAAAAAATACCAATATTCGGCTCATATGTTTCTTTTTCTAGAATTTCTAATCCCTGACTTTGCAGTATAAATTTTTCTTCTCCATAATTTGAAACAATATGGGCATCTTCCGGCCGAAACCCTCTAGACTCTCGATTGGTAAAAATAGTCTGCTCAAGAGCCTTAACCAGTTTTTCCATATGCATAGAATTACCAAAACTGGCATCCTGCCGACTAAGATTATAAGCCATATACAAAACCTGAATATCAGTAATATGTTTTCTCAGAAAATCATTATACTCATATAAAGCCTTATTAGCCTCAAGAGGATCCTCTTGTGTGTCATATTTAAAAGCATATTGCATCAATTGATCGACAAGCTTATCCGAGTCAGCCTCATAAAAACTTGTATGCTGATAATATGACTTGAGCGAAACCATAGTCAGGTAATAATCACCTTCATCAAGTCGCCCTTGATTCAAATCTTTCCAAAACCCGTCATATTGCTGTTCAGCCTGTTTCATAGAACGGATAATACTGCTACTGCGCCGAGAATACATATCCTTGCCCTCGCCTGACTGCGCGAAAGAAGTCGACGGGACCGTAAGCAGAAAAAGAAAAGAAAAAATCAAAAAACTGCGCATAGCGTACATCATAACATAACCAATTTTTACAAGCTCAGAATAAATACTATTACACACGCGCATAAAAAAAAAGCCCTACTCTATAAGAGCAGGACTTTTTATGAAATTAGATAAAAGAGCCAGAGCTTTATTAATCTTTAAAAACCAAGCTCACCTAAGCTGGGGTCTGGACCAATATTCAGTTCTTCCTTCAGAACATCAACCATCGGCCCAGAGGCAGATTGACGAATATGCGCCAAAAAAGAATCAACATCAGCTTCATCCAATCCTGCATCATACCTCAAATCAGCCTTTAATTGCTGCATATGATCATCCGTCACTTCATTACCATTTGAAATAACGAATATGTAGTCAGATAAGGACATATTATCGTCCATACCCGCAACAGCCTGCTTGCATTCCCATAGCTTTTCAGTGTCCATGGTATTTAACAGCCTCACTCAATAATCTTGCTCACGA
>DCKO01000111.1:13583-14019 GCA_002320665.1 Micavibrio sp. UBA1672 | reverse complement strand
AACAAAGCCATCGCACCGATCTCTCTCGCCTCATCCAGCGGCATCACGCGCGTAACAACTTCCGTATCGGCCTTGATCTCTTCATTAACGATCTCTTCTACTCGCGCGATTTCATCCTTGCTAATCCCTTTGGGATGAGACACATCAAACCGCGTACGCTCATCATCCTGCAACGAACCTTTCTGCGTCACATGATCCCCCAAAACGCGGCGCAATGCTTCGTGCATTAAGTGGGTTACGGAGTGGTTGGAGCGGATGGAAGAACGGCGATCATGGTTAACTTTCATTTCTACGGAATCCCCATCAAAAAGGATTCCCTCTTCCATTTTGCCTACATGCACCCATAACTGACCTAAAAGTTTTTTAGTATCAGTAACAATCATTTTTCCATCTTTTCCTGTAATTGTGCCTATATCTCCAACTTGCCCACCTGACT
>DCKO01000111.1:0-13276 GCA_002320665.1 Micavibrio sp. UBA1672 | reverse complement strand
TATCTCCAACTTGCCCACCTGACTCAGCATAAAAAGGGCTTTGATTGGTGATTATCATATATTCAGCATTACTAGCATCTTTTGCCGCTGCGCCTCTTATGATCCTTACCCCATTTCTAATAACAGCCCTAATCTCAGCTTGCGATTCTAAGTTGTCGTATCCCAAGAATTCTGTTGGACCAACTTCATCAAGGATATCAAACCAGATTTTTTCATCTGCTTGATCACCCGAGCCCGCCCAACTTTTTCTTGCTCGAATTTTTTGAAGCTCCATGTTCACATCAAAACCTTCAATATCTACCTCAATCCCGTCCGCCCGCAGCGCATCCTGCGTCAAATCCAGCGGGAAGCCATATGTATCATAAAGCTTAAAGGCGATGTCACCGGGGAATTGCTTACCACTCGCAACCTTGACCTTTTCCTCATCCAGAATTTTCAAGCCGCGATCAAGCGTTGTCTTAAACCGCTTTTCTTCCATCTCAAGGGTCGAAACAATCAAACTTTCAGCGCGTTCCAGCTCAGGATACGCTTCCACCATTTTATCCTTCAATGTTGGGAAAAGCTTATACATGAGCGGATCCTGCGCCCCCAACAAATGCGCATGACGCATCCCGCGGCGCATAATCCGGCGCAGAACATAGCCCCGCCCCTCATTGCTCGGCATCACACCATCAGCCATCAGGAAACTCGCCGCGCGCAAATGATCGGCAATCACCTTATGGCTTGGCGCTTGCTCGCCTTTATAATCCACGCCCGTCAGATCGGCGCTGTGCTGCATGATCGCTTGGAAAATATCAATATCATAATTGCTGTTACTGCCCATCATAGTCGCCGCCATGCGCTCCAGCCCCATCCCTGTATCCACACTCTGCGCAGGCAGCTCTATGCGTGTATCAGCGTCGATTTGCTCGTACTGCATGAACACGTTATTCCAGATCTCTATAAAGCGGTCACCATCCTCTTCCGGAGACCCCGGAGGACCGCCCCAGATATGCTCGCCATGATCATAGAAAATCTCGGTACAAGGCCCGCACGGCCCCGTATCGCCCATACGCCAGAAATTATCATCAGTCGGAATACGGATAATTTTCTCATCGGCAAAGCCCGTGACTTTCTTCCAGATTTCGGCAGCTTCTTCATCGCTCGAATGCACGGTCACACAAAGCTTTTCCGGCGATAACTCAAAATCCTTGGTCACAAGCTCCCACGCAAAAGCAATCGCATCTTCCTTAAAATAATCCCCGAAGCTAAAATTCCCGAGCATCTCGAAGAATGTATGGTGACGCGCCGTATAACCAACATTTTCCAGATCATTATGCTTGCCACCCGCCCGCACGCATTTCTGCGAGGTCGTCGCGCGGTTATAGGGACGCGTTTCCTTGCCTGTAAACACATCCTTGAACTGGTTCATGCCTGCATTGGTGAACATTAATGTTGGATCATTTTGCGGCACAAGCGAAGACGAGGCCACAATCTCGTGCCCCTTATCCTTAAAGAAATTCAAAAAAGTGTTTCTTATCTCATTGACGCTTTTCATGTCTTCACTCTATTGTTAATGAACAAAAATTATAGGAAATACTATATGCAACAATATATCGCACTTGCCAATAGATTAGCCGATAAGTCGGGCGAAATAATCAAATCCTATTTCCGCCAGCCTTTCGAAGTGGAGATCAAAAAAGACTTAAGCCCTGTCACCGAAGCCGACCGCAAAGTCGAGCAAGTCTTGCGTGAGATGATAGAGGCCGAATGTCCCGATCATGGCATTATGGGCGAAGAGTTTGACGACAAGCCTAGCCAATCCGGCATGACATGGGTGCTTGATCCGATTGATGGCACAAAATCCTTTGTGATGGGTCGCCCTACTTTTGGTACGTTGATTGCCTTGTGTAAAGATAACAAGCCCTTACTCGGTATCATTGACCAACCAATCCTTAAAGAACGCTGGGTTGGTCTCCACGACCAACAAACCACCATGAACAACCAGTCCGTTCGCACCCGTAAGTGCAAAACCATCGATGACGCCGTAATTGCCAGCACAACGCCCAATATGTTCGACAACACCGATTACGGCAAAGCCTACACGCTGTTTAATAATGGCGAGACCATGGCTTGGGGCGGTGATTGCTATATGTACGGCCTGATCGCCAGTGGCTATATGGATATTGCCTTTGAATGCAACCTAAAACCCTATGATTTTGCCGCCCTTGTCCCCGTAATTACCGGCGCTGGCGGCCATATCAGTGATTGGCGCGGTGATCCGCTAACGCTGAACTCGGTCGGAAAAATCGTTGCAGTAGGCGATAAGGAACTCTGGCTGGAACTAGAAAGCAAAATTCGGAAATCGCCTTTTTAAAGGTTATCGGTTAACCGCAAGCTGATACGGATATTCTGCACTTAAAACATAGCTATACCGACTCGGGCGGTTTTGAGAAAGCGCCAACAGACTTGGTGATCCTGCACCGGCGCGCAAAGAATAAATCCAGTAATTGGTCATCACACGCTTCACATAAACGCGGGTTTCCGTCACAGGAATGCTTTCGATAAAGAAAAGCGGATCTTTCGCAGGGTCTATACGTTTCTTCCATTTATGAAGATTACCCGGACCCGCATTATACGCCGCGAGCAAAGATACAACATCGCCGCTCACATATTTACCATCCAGCAAATATTGCAAATAATCCTGTCCCATCTTGATGCTGATCTCTGGACGGTGAAGAATTTCACTGTTAATTGGGTGGTTATAGTTCATCTTGCCTGCAATATATTTCGCCGTAGCTGGCATAATCTGCATCAGGCCAGAAGCACCAACATGACTGACCGCCAGCGTGTCAAATCGTGATTCCTGACGGATAACCGCATGAACAAGTGCTGGATCAAGCCTATAGCCTCCATCAGGATCCCACGGCGTTACAGGATACATCGCCGCATCATAATATCCGCCCTCTGGGCGCTTTACGATATTACCAAGACGCATAGAAAGCGCAGGCAAGCCAACATGTCCGGCATAAGCCAACGCCGCGCGTTGTAATTCGTCATGCCCCTTATAAGGCAATCTTAAAAGTTCCTTTTCCGCCAAACCATATTGGCCCGCAGATACAAGAGCAAAAGCCCGCTTCCCTGCGCGATGCTCGAGTAACAAAGCTTTATCTTGTTGTGTAAACTCAGGCTGATCCCATTGAAAAACAAAATTACCGCCTAAAGACTCTGCCGCTAAAAGCCCGTAAAATGTGTGAGGGTGTGCTGCGGCTTCTCTCAGAGCTTCTTTTTGTGCCTGATTCTGATCTAATTGCTCATAGCACCGTGCAGCCCAGTAATGACCAGCCGCTACGCGCCAGCCAGTTGCTTTACCGGACTTAGACACTTTCAAAAAGTCAGCCGCAGCGCCCTCATACTGCCCCTTAGACCATTTCTTTAAAGCAACTTTCCAAAGCGCATTATTATGCCCCTGTTTTTTAGCAGCCTGTATCACAGGATTACGAACTGACGGCAATTGACGCTTGAGGTTTGGTTTTCTCAAAGGCTCTGACACAGCTTCTGGTTGCCTTGCCACGGCCAGCATATAAACTCTCTTGGCCTCAGGATGATCCGCATAAGCCTTCATCCAATTCGCAAGCTCTGTATAGCTTGAACGGTAATCAGGATGAAGATAGCGCTGTGAGAGCACATGCCCCATCAAACGTCTATCCGTTACTTTATTAATCAATTGATTAGCCTGCGCGAACTCACCAAGTGACTGAAGCTCAAAAATTTGCTGATAGATATTGGACTGCGCACCGGATAAAGGCTTGTGCCCCTCATAAGCTTCCTCAATATGCTCATCAAAGGCCAAATCAATATTCAACCATTTAAAATGCATAGGTTTTCTAGGCGGGAAAGGTACTTTCAAACGTGAAGACGCATTTACTTGCTGGATGTGCACATCACGCTCCGCCCCTTGAATAGAATACGCAACAATACCCTGCTCTGCACCCTTAGGCACAAACAAGATGGCAATACACATAGCGGCAACGCACAGGCGTCCTGCTATTTTTCTCTCCCTCAATGTCTTCATAATGGGCGGGGATATAGCAGAAAAAATAAGCCACTGTCCAGCTTTTTGAAATCTTTTATGTAAAATTATTCATTTTTTGTGCAATTTCAAGCATATCCGCCCAGACAAGTTTCTTCTGGGCAGGGCTACGAAGCAAATATGACGGATGATAAGTTGCGATAGCCGGAATCGATTCTGTGGATATCGCAACCAGTTCCTTTGTCTGCGGCTTATACTGATGCCATGTCTTACGCAAACGCGATATACCTTCACTGCGATTCAATAGCGCTTTGGCAGAAACCCCGCCGCATAATATCAGTATTTTAGGCTGAACAAGCTGAATATGACGTTCGATAAAGGGCAAACTCAATTCCACTTCTGCCGGAGATGGCGTGCGATTCCCTGGTGGCCTCCAATTCAAAATATTGGAAATATAGATAGATTTTGACGGGTCTTCTTCACAGCGATCAAGTCCAATACACGCCAAAATCTTATCCAGCAATTGACCACTCGCCCCGACAAAGGGCTTGCCTTGCCGATCCTCATCCGCCCCCGGTGCTTCCCCCACCAGCATCACAGGCGCTTTAGGATTACCATCGCAAAACACCATATTTGTGGCGGTCTTCTTTAGGGCTATACCGTCAAATTCTGCTAATACACTCTGCAGCTCTTCTAATGTACCAGCCCCCGCAGCCAGCTTAACCGCTTCTTCATATGCGTCGGACTTACCCAAAAAGGCTGGCGCCGCGACCTCCACAGGCTGACTTTGAGAAATCTGAGAGACAAGTGAAGGCACAGTCTCAATCAATTTCGTGTGGTCTTGCGCCTCATCCAGCCAAATATCACGCACACCATGATCCGCATACCATGCCAAGGCCTGAATCATTTCCTGTTGCAACGCAGCACGACTCACCGCTTTATCCTTCTATTTTGTTAAGAAAAGATAGGGTAAAATAGATTCTGCTTGATTGTAAAGAGAGGAATATATGACTGACCCCACCCCCATCAGAGAAGACCGAGAATGCATGCCCTATGATGTTGTAATTGTGGGTGCCGGACCATCGGGGTTATCCTGCGCAATAAAGCTCAAACAGCTTAATCCTGAAATAAATGTCTGCATCCTTGAAAAAGGCTCTGAAGTCGGCGCGCATATCCTTTCTGGCGCGACCATAGAAACACGGGGACTTGATGAGCTAATCCCCGATTGGAAAGATAAAGGCGCACCTCTTAAGACACAGGCGAAAAGCGACGAGTTTTTGCTTTTAAGTGAATCAGGAGCAACCAAACTCCCCACCCCGCCGCAAATGCATAATAAAGGCAATTATATTATATCTCTCGGGAACTTATGCCGCTGGCTCGCTGAACAAGCCGAAGAACTAGGCGTAGAAATCTTCGCAGGCTTCGCCGCCGCCGAAATCCTGTACGATACGAATAATGCTGTCATTGGCATTGCCACAGGCGATATGGGCCTTGATGAACACGGCAATAAAACAGAACAGACCGAACCCGGCGTTGAACTTCACGCAAAGCAAACCGTTTTTGCCGAAGGGTGCCATGGCTCGCTCACAAAAAAACTGATCGAAAAATATGATTTACGTGCCAATTCCGATCCGCAAACCTATGGTCTTGGCATCAAGGAACTTTGGGAGATAAAACCCGAAAACCACCGTGAAGGCCATATTACCCATACAATCGGCTGGCCGATGGATAAACAAACCTATGGCGGCTCTTGGATATACCATATGGAAGACAACCTTCTCTCAATCGGTTTTGTCGTCGGGCTGGATTACAAAAACCCCTATCTTTCCCCTTATGAGGAAATGCAGCGTTTAAAACTCCACCCCAAGATCAAGCCTTTACTGGAAGGCAGTAAGCGTATCTCTTACGGCGCGCGCGCGCTGGTCGAAGGCGGATTTCAATCCTTACCAAAACTTACCTTTAATGGCGGCCTTCTCATAGGTGATACGGCAGGCTTCTTAAACGTCCCTAAAATCAAAGGCACCCATACCGCTATGAAATCAGGCATGATCGCCGCTGAGAGCATTCACGCTTTGCTCCAGAATAATGACGAAACCGCACAGGAATGCGTTGCCTACACAACCAACATCCAAAATTCATGGCTCTGGAAAGAACTAAAATCTGTGCGCAATATCCGCCCCGGCTTCTACAAAGGCCTATGGCGCGGCCTAATCAATGCGGTTTTCGAGACGATTACTTTTGGAATGGCCCCGTGGACGCTCAAAAACCATGCTGATCACGCGCAGCTCGATAAAGCCGATCAACACAAGCCAATAGACTACCCCAAACCCGATGGCGTCATTACCTTTGATAAGCTGACATCGGTGCAGCTTTCCAATACGAATCATGCCGAAGGACAACCTTGCCACTTAAAACTAAAAGATCCTTCCATTCCAATCGAAAGGAACCTCCCCGATTATGCCGAACCGGCGCAACGCTATTGCCCTGCCGCCGTTTACGAAATCGTCGAGGAAAACGGTGAAAAACTCTTCCGGATCAACAGCCAGAATTGCGTCCACTGCAAAACCTGCGACATCAAAGACCCTGCACAAAATATTGATTGGACTGTACCCGAAGGCGGCGGCGGACCGAATTATCCTAATATGTAGGTATTTTTTTAGCCTAAAAGCTGGAAGATATTAAGATTTTATGCGCATAATATATGTGAGCACTTCAAGGTAAGGGATGGATTAGATGAAAATAGCAACTCTGATTTTGGCGTCATGCATTAGCGGACTTTGTAATACGCACCCTGCTGCGCCCAATAATCCGATTCATCACATCAGCATTGAAAACGCAGAAAAGCCATCTACAACGACACAGGCACCAACTCCAATTTATGCGGGAAAATACCTAGCCAGTCGTTTCGCACAGCAACATCACGACTGGAATCACGCCTATAAATTCCTTTCTCCTATCATAGAAGCCAATAAAGATCAGGACGAATTACAAAGACGCGCTATGGTTCTGGCCATGGGCGCAGGCGATTATAAAAGCGCTCTTCAACTTGCCCGCGACGTGAATGGGAAAAGCAGCAATGATCAGGATATTCTGGCCAATCTATTCCTTGTCGCAGAGAGCTTTAAAACAGCTGATTACAAAGAAGTTTACCAAATCCTTGATTCTATGCCAGACAATCATACAGCCCGCTTTATCGGCCCGTTCGTCAAAGCATGGACCGCCGCAGCGCAAAACAAGCTCAGTATTGGTGAATTGCAAGACAGTACACTTAAGCTCTATCATGCAATTTTGATTTCTGATTATCTCGATGACTACAGCGAAATCAAAAAAACGCTGGTCAACGCCCAAAAAGTCGAAGATATCCAGCCCGCAGAATATGTGAAAATAGGCGATATTTACGGTCATATCGGCTTAAAAGAAGACGCAATAAAGCTCTATAAAAAAGCACAAGACATCTTTGCCAAAGAAGATTTTGGCAAATTACAAGTCAAAATCATCGGAAAAAAAATCAGCGATGTCCAAAGCGGTGCAAATAAAGCTTTGTTTGAAGAAATCAGAAACCCTAAAGAAGGCTTGTCCAAAGCCTTTTATGATATCGCCAACACATTATTTTCCGAAGGTAATGACGAAACAGCCCAGATTTTTGCTCATATCGCCCTATATATAACACCGGAAAATTATGATGTGACGCTTTTACTCGCTGACATCGCCGCAAAATACGAACAATACTCACAAGCCTTAACCTATTATCAACGCGTCCCTAAAGATCACGCCGATTATATTCCTGCACGACATAAAATGGCTGATATGCTGGTCGAGATTAATAATACGAACAAAGCCCTAAACACATTAGAGCAACTGGCTTATGCGACCAAAGACGTCAAAACACGCATACGCATCGGCGATATATACAGACGCAATGAACAATATGGCCTTGCCCTTGATTCCTACAACAAGGCCGCCAAAGAATTTGGACATGATATACCAGATGAATATTGGCATATTTATTACTTGCGCGGCATGGCCCATGAGCAAGCTAAAAACTGGGAAAATGCAGAAAAGGACTTGCAAAAAGCGCTAAGTTACCGTCCGGATCACCCCTATTTGCTCAATTACCTTGGCTATGCCTGGGCAGATCGCGGTCAAAATCTGGATGAAGCCCTTAAGATGATCCGCCGCGCCGTAGAACTTCGCCCGAATGACGGCTATATTATCGATTCACTTGGCTGGGTTGAATACCGCCTCGGCAATTACGAAGCCGCTATACCGAGCCTTGAAAAAGCTGTGGAGCTCCTCCCCTATGATCCAATCATCAATGATCATCTGGGCGATGCGTATTGGAAAGTTGGACGCAAACTGGAAGCACGTTTCCAATGGGAACGTGCTATCAATCACTCCGAAGATACCGAAGCGATCAAGCTTACTCAGCAAAAACTGGAAACGGGTTTACAGGAAAACCATAAAATTGCCGAAGCAGAACAAAACGCCGAATAATCAGGATTCAGAGAAAAATAAAATTGACCAAAAGCGCATAATTTTTGCGCCCTCCAAGATCAATTTATATTTTCACATCATCAAACGTCTAAAAAACAGCTATCACAAGATCGACTCTTTAATCGCCTTTAGTGATATTGGCGATGAAATTACAATAGAGCCCTATGAAGGCTTCTCTTTCCAAATAGAAGGCCCATTTGCGACTTCGCTTGACCAACCACAAGCACCTGCCAATCTAGTCATCACCGCAGCAAAATCCCTCTCGGATATCACAGGAAACCCGCTGGATTGTAAAATCACCCTGACCAAAAACCTGCCCATTGCGGCAGGTATAGGCGGCGGATCATCCGATGCCGCAGCCACATTATACGGCTTCATGGACTTATGGGAGCTACCTAAAAACGCTGCTTTTATGCCGGCTTTACTAAAAAATCTGGGTGCAGATATGCCGGTATGCATGGCGTGCACACCATCAAGAGTAACAGGAATTGGCGAGATTATAGAAGAAATACCCGATTTGCCGGAAATGCCGATTATCCTTGTAAACCCCTTAAAACAATGCCTGACAAAAGATGTTTTCATGAGATTTAAGGGCAATTACAAAAACCAGATCGCATTGCCTCATAATTTGCACGATATTTATGATCTGGCCGCCTTTCTGGTGAAGCAGGAAAATAGTTTGCAATCAGCCGCTATCGAAGCCGTGCCGGAAATCGAAAATATAATCACAGCTATGAGCTTGAATGATGGCTGCCTACTCTCCCGCATGAGCGGCTCTGGTGCCACAGTTTTCGGACTGTTCGATACCTATGAGGATGCCAAAAACGCAAAACAGCATATAGCAGAGGACAACCCAGATTGGTGGGTCGAGGCTGGCTGGCTAAACCGACCCGAGCGCTATTAGACGCTCAAAACGGACACTCTGACCTAAATGATACAATTTCTCCATTCTCGGGATGATAAAAACCAAGCTCCTCCGCATGCAATGTCAATCGCTCAGAGGCGTCATAAGCCTCATCATGGGCATAAAGATCATCCCCCAATATAGGATATCCCATATCCTGCATATGAACGCGTAATTGATGCGTCCTGCCTGTTTGCGGCTTAAGTCGAACCCTTGAATATTCATCATCATGAGCTAACAATACCCACTCGGTAATGGCTTCTTTTCCTTGCTCGAAATCCACAATCTGTCGCGGCCTGTTCGGCCAATCACAACGTAGCGGCTTGGAAATCACACCAGATTGTTCCTCAACCCGGCCCCAAAGCTTTGCAATATAAGACTTTTTCACTTTACGCTTCTCAAATTGTCGTCCCAGAATTCGCAAAACATCCTTATTCTGCGCCATCACCATAAGACCTGACGTATCCATATCAAGCCTATGCACAATGCGCGCCTCGGGATAATGCTCCAACACACGACTTTCCACACATTCGGATAAATGATCCCCCCTGCCCGGAACACTCAGCAAACCAGATGGTTTATTAATAATAAGAATATAATCATCACTATACAGAATCATATCCTTTGAATGCTGTGGTGGCTTGTAAATAAATGGGTTATTTCTGGATTTCACTGTCATATTGTAATACATTAATAAAATTAACGCCTTATAAGAGTTTTGACATTAAATAAAATATGACTATGAAAAACAAACATTTCTTTGCACTTTTTCTAATTTCCTTAATTCCGCTAACTAGCTTTTCTATTACAGCCAATGCGCAGGAATATCTTGGCGACCTGACTCCGCCTGCAGAAGAGAGAAAAAATGAAACCATAAAACCTATCCCTAAGTTTTTTTCAGCCCACTTGCGGAGCGTTAATCAAGCAGAAAAACTAGATACATTATACTATAATCTGTATGTAATAATCTGGAATTCAGCCAAAATTAACTATAATCATCAAGGCAAACTGATGATGCACCTACAAAAGCAAAAATTCCAATACACGCGCTATATGGATGAATTCAAAGGCGATATGCAAAGTGCGATGAAAACTCTAAATAAGCAACATAAAGATGTTCAAACTGCCCTAGACAAAGCCAATCTGGAATTCAGAATAATCCGCGAGGGCATTGCTACAGACGAGCATGAAAAACTTGATACATTATGGAATGAAAAAATCAAAGAGTTCAAGGGACACAGCGATACATATTTCAAATCACAGCATAAATATCTAGTAACCTATAAGAACCTGATCGAGTTTATTATCAAACAAGGTGGAAGCTACTACTATGATAGCGCTGCGCGTGCCGTTAAATTTTATGACCTTACGGGCTATACCTATTTTGCAAAATCAATTGATGAGCTAACAAAAATATCCTTTAACCAAAAGAAATACTTAAGAAAGATTGCCCCTTTCCTAAGTGCTATTATTGCGCCATAATTTCTTCTGGAAAAATAGGAACGTAAAATGCCAAAGTCTGGTAAAAAGCCACTTATTGCGCTGGGTTTTCTGTGCCTTAGCACAGTTTGCCTTGCAGGTGGATATTATGCTTACAACGCCCATCTGGAAAAACAAGCTATAATTCTTGAACAAAAACAAGCCGCCGAAGAAAAAAAACAAGAAGAACGTGAAGCACGAATCCAAGAACGCAAAAGAATAAACGAAAAATTCGAAGCCCTACTGAACGGCCTGATCATGGAAATTGGTGAAGAAGCTCGCAAATACAAACAACAAAGACATGTCTACAAAGAGCTTCTAGATCCTTATAACTTTAAAAATCAACCTTCTGCCGCACAAACCTATAAAAGCTTTATAGAAGTCATAGCACCTACTCTAAGAAACCAATCTAACGCTGTTATGAATGTATTTTCAAAATATCAAGATCTTGCTGATACGTTATTGGAAGATATTCCAGAAGAAAGAAAAACCACTTTCCTGACTGAATGGAATAAAATGCAAGAAAAACTTATCCAAAAATACATTGATTTTTTTGAACATGAAGAGAAAATTATTCAAGCTCACAAAAATATTCTAGAATTTTATTACAAAAATACTGATTCATACGAATTTAAGGAAATGGATGGTAGAATAAATTTTCTAGACACGGGAACCAGAGAAAAAGAAAAAGATTTGATATCAAACATCAAAAACTTACTTGAGTACAAACCGTAATTAGACGGAATATTGGATGCAAGATAAAATAAAGCTAGACAAGCTGCACCTTTTGGTTGTCGATGACCTCGTGCCTATGCGTGACCTTATGGTTCAGGTCTTTCGAAAAATGGGCGTAGGTGACATTAGCTATGCCCTCAACGGTGCTGAGGCTTACGAAGAATATCTCAGGAAAAAACCGGATATTATAATCACAGACTGGTTTATGCCTGAAATGGACGGTATTGAACTTACTAAAAAAATTCGAACATCCAAACAATCACACAACCCGGCTATTCCAATTCTTATGATGTCTGGATTTTCTGCCGTTGACCGTATTGGTGAAGCCCGCGATGGCGGCGTAACAGAATTTATTATTAAACCATTTTCAGCAGAGGATATGGCAAAACGATTAGCCTATATTATAAAAAATCCCCGCGATCTTATAATTGCCGATAATTTTATAGGGCCAGACAGAAGAAGACGTCAAAAAGACAACATCAAAGAAGAAAAGCGTAGTGAAGAATCTCAAAAATCCGTACGAAGAATTCCTGCTGATACGTCCCTACAAGAAAAAACTGGTGTTGGAAAGATTAACGAATTAGATGTACAGCGCGCCCACGAGATAATCGAAAGAAACGAAATAAATTTTCTGCCCATCATACATGGTTTTTTAGAACAGCTAGAGGAAGAACTGGAAAAAGGCAGAACCCAAGACATACCACAAAAGCAATTAATACAAAATATAACTATGCCTGTCATGCAAATCAAAGCCAATGGTAAAATCTTCCATTATGATCTCATCGGTGATCTGGCAGAAATTGTCCTTAACCTACTCGAATCTCTTGCTGCTTTGGATGATGGTGCCCTTCAAATTGTACAGGCTTTTGTAACCACGCTCAGACGCGTATTAAAGGAAAAAGTAACCGGAAGCGGTGGAAAAGCCGGTGATGCCTTTAGAAAAGAAATGAAAGGCGCATGTGACCGTTTTGCCCGCATACGCGCCCATAATCTCAAAGAAAATATGAGAAAACAGATAGAATCTGCCTAAATTCTCGTCTTACAGAAAATTTTAATTGTTTTTATATAAAATTTTATAGATGAGAAGTTATTTTAGCATTTAGGCTGCGTATATGCGTGAGATTATAAAACTTGATAAAATCAATGTGCTTGTTGTCGAAGATTTATCACCGATGCGTGATTTACTAGTGCATATGTTACGAGCAATCGGCATAGAAAATGTCTCTTTTGCCTCAGATGGTAAATCAGGATTTCAATGCTTTTGCTCTAAAAAACCGGATATCGTAATTACCGATTGGCACATGCCTGAAATGGATGGCATTGAACTTATCAAAAAAATCAGACAATCAGAAGAATCCCCTAACCGTTCTGTTCCTGTCTTGATGATGTCAGGTTTCTGCTCTCTAAAACGTATTTCCGCAGCCCGCGACCGCGGTGTCACTGAATTTCTGGTCAAACCGTTTTCCGCCAAAGATTTATCCTTGCGTATTGCTTATATGATTAAAAACCCGCGCGATTTCATTGTCACACACTTTTTTTCCGGCCCAGATCGCAGACGCAAAAAAAACGACGACTTTGATGGCACTTCCAAACGACAACCAGCCAGCAAAGATCTTCTGGAATCCATACCTGCCGATAAAAGCTTACAAGTT
>DCKO01000062.1 GCA_002320665.1 Micavibrio sp. UBA1672 | reverse complement strand
AATTAATACAATATGGATGCCGGAGCTTGCAGATAAGTGGGGAGTAAGCGAAGAAAAAGCACGCGAGATGGTGCGAGATGACGCATGCGTAAATACAAAAGTAGCCGCTTGGATTTTAAGGAATCACCTTGATGAAACACAAAGTTTATCACAAGCTTTGCAACATTATCATTCAAGAACGCCTCGTTACGGAATAAAATATAAACAGAGAGTTCTGGATATTATGTATGAAAACGGCCTGATGAAAACCGGACGTTAGACATAACAAAACGCAAGCTCACCATAGCCCCAGAGCATTTTCATGAATGCATCATTAACAACTTCGCATAAGAATTATAAAAAAAATTGCTCCGTATCGATAAATAATTTCGTACTAATTCTTGATTTGCTTGAAAAATTTGTCTACTATCCGTTTAAAGGCTAATTTGTCTTATCGCTTGTAGGGTAAAAATAATAATGTCACGTAAATTTCTTGCTACTTCCTTTCTCGGCATAATGCTTGTTTCTGGGTGCACCTATTCAGGAACATCTTCAAACCCAAATTTTAGTGGTGGTTCACCACAGCTCGTTGCTTCACCTGATAAGGTATC
Organism: Micavibrio sp. UBA1672; assembly: GCA_002320665.1. GTDB lineage: Bacteria > Pseudomonadota > Alphaproteobacteria > Micavibrionales > Micavibrionaceae > UBA1672. The sequence goes on along the minus strand of DCKO01000062.1, from coordinate 24,586 downwards.
AGCTATGCTCGCCGAATCAGCACAGCGCGCTTCTGTGGCTCTCGAAACACTAGCCGCCGTAGAGCGCTCACGCACACCGAATGTGCCGATGGCTCCAATTGATAACGCACCGGCCGAATTACGCCGCGCTGTTACAGTAAACTGGGTTGGCCCGATCGAACCGATCGCTAAAACCTTGGCTGATCGCGCCGGTTACGGATTTACAGTTCTGGGCAGCAAGCCTGCCGTAGAAGCCGTTGTATCTCTTGATGTTGAAAACGTGCCAGTCATTGATGCCTTCCGTGACATCGGTCTGCAACTTGGCATGCGCGGAGATGTCAAGGTTGACGCACGCAACAAAATGGTTGAAATCTATTACGCACCACATTCAGGGCTGGGCGGCCCGGAAGAGGATATCTAGACCATGCGTAAATTTCTCGCGTTCTCACTTACAGCTTTCTGTATAGCGACCGTATCGCCTTATAATTTTGTGCATGCGGGCAGCAAACTCCCCGTTGAAATGGAAGAACCTATCGTTGATATCGATATGGAGCCTGTCGACATGGAAGTCCTTATGAATTACGAAGGACAAGGTGACGATGTTCCTTCAAACGAACTTCCTCTTGATATTCGCATGGACGCCGTTCGCGAAGCCGCAACTTCATTCGGTGCACGCGGTGGACTGGCTAAACGCACATATGAAATCCGCAAAGAATTAAAAACCAGACAACGTTATCTGGACAAAGTATTTAATTTTGCGCAACTTTTAGTCGCCGCACCTTCCGGCTTTATGATCGAACCTCCGGTGATCACTGAAAGTGAAAATGCCATGATCATTGATATTGGCGGTCAAACTGCTGCCGTATCAGACAAAATCTACGATATTATCCGTAATGCAAAAATTGTTTCAGCCCCCAGAACATGGCGCCAGTACCTAGAGCGTGAATGGGGCGAAGTCATTCCACCACCGGATATTCTTCTGCCTCAAAACGAGGAAGAAAAATATGAATGGGACAAACATCTCGTAATGGGCTGGGAACATGGTTATGAACAAGCAAATGAGATTTTTGCTCAGGATCTTGCCAGACTAACATCAGATTTCGAGGGTATGGTACGCTACCGCATGCTTCTGGCTCAGGGCATGATATCGCCGCCTTACGCTCTTCAACTTGACCGCGGCGTAACAGGCCGTGGTAATCACATGCGTGTCGGAGACCGCGCCGTTCAAATCACCGGCGTTCCGACACTTATCACGGAAACTGAACAATGGAAACCCGCAAGCCGGTAAGCCTTGTCAAAGCTGAAGATGATCATGCGAAGACTTGGCCTGACGAGCCTCAAAGGTTTTCGCAAGACGATGTGGATGATTTCCTCCTTTGGTGTGTAAAACAAGGCTCATCCGATATTACAATTCAAAGTGACCGCCCTGTCTATAACGACATTTCGGGCCATCTATATCCTGGAACGTTTAGGGAAATCGATGCGGCGGATATGAACGTCTTCTTGGAAAAGCTATACGGCCCGGAAGCACGCGCCCGCTTGGCATCTGCCAAAGACCTTGACGTATCTTACGAAATTCGCCCCGACCGATACACGCGTATCCGCTTTCGTGTCAACATCACAGCGATCCTCTCAAAAGGTCGTGATGGTGCGCAGATCACAATGCGTACCCTACCCAGTGATCCGCCTACCATGAAAGATTTAAGTATCGAGGAAGAAATCATTGAAAACTGGGCTCCACGCCAAGGCCTTGTTGTTATCACCGGCCCCACAGGTTCCGGTAAAAGTACATTGCTGGCCGCTGGAAACCGCATGATGCTGGAGCGCCCACGCGGTTGCGGCAAGATGCTAACCTACGAAGCACCGATCGAATATGTTTATGATGGCATCAAGAGTCCACGCTCACTTGTATCTCAAACCGAGATCCCGCGTCATTTACCGGATTTCGCGCATGGGGTCAGAAACGCTCTTCGTCGTAAACCTGAAATTATCCTTGTGGGTGAGGCCCGTGACCGTGAAACAATTAACGCCGCAATCGAGGCCTCGCAAACTGGTCACGCCGTATATACAACAACGCACACATTGGGCGTGGCCAATACCGTTTCACGTATGATTTCCACCTATGAAATGGACGAACGTGAAGAGCGCGCCACAGCTCTGGTTGAAACACTTCGTCTGATTGTAACCCAAGCCTTGGTCCCTCGTGTTGGCGGCGGGCGTTGCGGTGTGCGTGAATGGATGAAATTCCCTGATGACGTGCGTGAGAAATTACTGGATATGCACTTCACCAAATGGTCAAACGAAATCGTTCGTATGCTGCCGCAATATGGTCAAAGTATGCAGCGATCTGCCGAAATTGCTTATGAATCCGGTCAAATCGACCGCCGTTCATATCTGGTATTATCCTCAAGTACCGGTTCATAAATTCTTCATTTTTATGTGTATATAGTGTAAGCTGTCTTTCCTTAATCAATATGATGAAGCAAAGGATAGCTCATGGTACAGGAACTCGATAACCTCGAAGCCAAATTGAATTGGCATTGGCGCGATACAATGCGCACCATCCGCTTTCTAAGCTTTGATGGCCGTTGTGCGATCGTGATTCCGATCTGGTTGTTTTACTTAAGATGGTCAACTATTATTTTGTCTTTCATGTTATTTTATGTATTCCGCTTTCTTGAAAACAAAGGCCTTACTTTCCCTTCAGCACTTCGTGCCTTTAGATCATGGCTTGTCGGAAGAGAACGTCCAGCCCTTCTCGGGGTAAAAAAGAATAAATTCATTGATTACGGCTAAAGCACTTGGCCTATTTTCTTCACTTTTACGTCTTAGGGCTTGAAATTTAAGGCTTTTCGTCTTATTCTGTGCCCATGTTTTACTATGTGACGAGAATGTCGCACGTTTAATGCTTTGAAGAATTATTTAAGAGTTACTCTTTTCGAAAGGACATAAGGGGAATAACCATGAAGTTTCAGTATAAACAACTATTTTACTCCTCATGCCTGACCCTAGCTTCTCTGTGTATTTTATCAGCGCAATCTCAGGCAGGTTTTGAATGGACACCGCCGCCGGAGCCACCAAAATTGCCAAAGAAAATGCCACCTGTTCCTGCTGAAAATGTTGAAGAACATGCGCTGGATCAGCAGCAACCAGCAGAACAAAACTTGCCACCTGTAATTCACAGAAACAACGAACAAGAAAAACCAACACTTAAAGTGAAGGTTCTAAGCCCTGAGCCAAAACAAGAACCTATGGAAAAGCCTACGCCAGTTATTGAAGAAGCAAAAAAAGAAAACATGCCTGTCACTCTGGATAAAGCACCCGAAATCAGAGAAAGCAAACCTGAATCTGCGCCAAAAATGACCAAAACAGAGTCAATGCAGCCCGTTCAAAAACAGGCAAAAGCCGCTGTCCCACAAAAAGCACAAACTGGCGCAGTAGAAGTTGACCTCTTCCCGCTTGGAAACAAAACGAACGAAGCTGAGCAAACAGAAACAACAAGCCTGACGCCTGTTCTTTTGCCCTCTGATCCAAATACTAAGCTTGACGACATAAGTGCAGATGAAATGGCTGAAGCTCATCAAGAGATGAAAATGGCAAAAGCTTCACCAGCACAGGAAGAAATCAAATGGAATAAGGCTGAAACCTTTGAGGTTCTGGAAGGCTTCGGCAGTGATATGCCTTTAGTAATGGCGCTACGTCAGATCGTACCGCCTTATTACGCATTTTCCTTTGGTGATGGTGTGAATCCTGGTCAAAAAGTCTCATGGGAAGGTGGAAAGCCATGGAATGAAGTTCTGGAAGCAACACTTGAACCTCTTGAAATCGGTTTTACAGTGAAAGACCATAAACTCATTCTGACGAAAATCATGCCTGAAGTTATGCCTATAGCTAAAGAACCTGAAGAAAAGCCAATGGACTCCAAACCGGAGAAAATGGGCGCTTTGGAAAACAGCATCGATGATGCTGAAAAAAAAAAGCCCGAAGCACTTATAACTGAAGCTGATAAGCCCATAATCGAGGGGAAGATTGTGACGCTTCCGGTCGATAATCCGGAAGCAGCAAAAAAAACACTGGCTGAAAAGCCAGAAAAAGTTTCACGCAAAGCTATTCTTGATCCCGGCAAAACAGAAAGCCACCAAAACGAAGCCGCTGCTAGCTTAGTGAAAATGCCGGAAAACCCGGTACTAGAAGAGCGAAAAGAAATAGAAAACGCTAAAAGCATTTCAGATAAAACGCATACACCGATTGAAGTTGCAAAAATGGAGAAGCCTTCTTTTGGTACACCTGAAACAAAAAGAACAAGAAAGATCGAAGAAAAAATTCTTGATCACGCCTCAAAAGATCTACCGGAAGCCGAGCCAGAGTCCGAAGTAGAAACAACGACACTTGGCGCAAATGAGGTACAAGAAAACCCTTCTGCTATGGAATTAATCACTTGGAATGAAGCACCACCACCTGTCCAGACCGAGCCGGATATCATAGAAGATGTTTTAAAAGCTGAAGCCCCGAAAGAAAAAATCATCAAAAAAAGTGCTGAGAAGACCTTAGAGCCCTTCAAAAATGAAACTGAGGAAATCATTGAGCAGGAAGCAGAAGACATTGCAGAAATCGCCTCTATTGCCCCACCCAAACCTATAGAGCCTGAGCCGGCACCTGTTACTTTAACACCTGCGCCTAAATCTAAAAAATCACCAATAATGCCAATGAATATCGAACCTTCTACAGCACCAAAAGTGACAATGAAAACCGTTCAAAGCAAAATTCATGTCTGGAAAGGTGATAGTGGCGATGACATTCATGATGTTCTTGGCGACTGGAGCAAAGATTTGGGTGTCGAATTGTCATGGAACACAAAGGATGACCCCGAGCTTAAACAAAATGTCCTGATTAATGGCACACTGGAAAATGCTCTTAAAATCCTGTTTGATCAATCAACTGCAAAATCCCTGAAATACTCCTTGCAAGAAAACCCTCAGGGCGTAAAGCTTATTATTGATCCTCGCTCTTAGAGAAAATTAATCAAACTAAGCTGACTAGTAATTGCTGTGACCTGATACGAGGTTTCAAGTTGCGTTGATACGGCTTGCAACTTCACAGCAACCTCATTCACATCTACATCTTCGACATCCGCAATAGTAGTTTGTAAAAGGTTCTTCTTAACAACTTGCTTTTCCTGTGACTCATTCATCTGCGCGCGTGTAGTTTCAAGTCGAAAACGAATCTGGTCGACATCATCTATGGATTCTACAACCATCTGCGTCAACTCATTGACAAGCTGATAAAAATTATCTGTCATTTCGCTCTTATCCACGCCTGGAGCGCCTTGAGCATCCGGAATGCCCGGATAAACACCATCTTCATAAACATCCAGAATCGGCGGCAAATTTTCGTTCTTCAAAACAGATAAAGCCACGATGATATTTCTGAACGGATCTTCATTGGCCAAAGCCGTATATTTTAACTCTTTAGTATCATCCACACGCACAAAAACATCACCTGTATTCCCCGAGCTGAGAGAAGAAGAATACCCGATTACAGTATCGCTCAAAGCATTGGGATTACCGCTTAGAGCATCACGCCCCCTGATATCATCAATAAATTCATCTGTGGTAATTGTACCGTTTTTCCATTCAGTAATAAGCGTACTAACGGCAGCATCTAATGTACCAGAATTTGTGATTGGTTGCGTCCGTCCATCGGATCCTGCAAACACATAGCGGTCACCATCTTGCGTATTGAGCAAATCAAGCATGAATGTATACAAACTATCCGATTGATCCTGAATGGCCTGCAGGTCATTATCGACAGTAGAACTTGTCTTTCCGACAATAGTCGTTTCAATCTCAGGCGTAGCAGGATCATCATAAATCACATCATCCCCTTCTTGATGTGGACCTTGCCTTGGAAAATCCACCAGCAATTCCGCAAGATTAGAATTTTGCGCCTGTGTCTCTTCAATAGTCTTGAGCATAAGATTGATACGAATATCAGCTTTCAGTATATTATTTAAATAAGTATCAATGGACTCGACCCCTTCACGCGCACGAAGTGAGGTCAAGGCCGTAGACTTAAGGCCTGCAAAAGAGCCTGTCTTTTTACCAGTCGCCATCTGAACAGAAAGTTCTGAAAATTGTGTCTTCTGGCGGTTTATATTATCAATCTGCCTTAAAGCCTGTCCTAATGTTGATACGCCTGTCATATCCTTAATCCTTATCTGACGGTTACACTATATTTAAACGATATCCAGCAATTCCTGAAAAATCTGATCCACAGCATTAATCACACGTGCAGAAGCCGCATAGGCAGTTTGCACAACAATCAAAAAACCAAGCTCTTCATCAATATTCACCGAAGATTTATCCAGAAATGTTTGCTCTAATAAGGTTTCGAGCGTCTTTGTGTCCTCAGCGCGTGATTGAATCAACGCAAGCTCCTGAGCATTCTCATTAACAATTTTTTGGGCAAAATCCTCAATCGATAAACCTTGACTTATTTCCGTAGAAACCAAAGCATTAGGCCCCAGATTTTCACTGCGCAGTGCTACAAATACGCCGCTACCTGTATCGGTTTCAGATTGATATTCAACATTACTGATCGGGGAATACGCTTCGATAACGCCGCCACCAAGGTTCTGATAAGTTCCAAAAAGTGCGCCAATAATATTAGCCCCGTCATCCAAAGATGCGCGCCCTAAAGCCGTACCGCCTAGAGTCGCTGTATCGACAGTGAACGGGCCACCCACTATAGAAATATCTCCCCCAAAATCTGGATTGGAGAAATTTTCACCGGGCCTAAGGGATAAAAATCCATCAGCATCAATTTGTGCCGCCAAGCCATCCACGGCATTAAGCTTAGCGAGAAGTTCCACTTCTGTATCAGTTGGCGCAATCGTAATTCTCTCGAATTGCTTGTTACCAACACGTACATCGAAATACGGATCTTGCGCCTCTGATAAACCAAAGCCAAGCCCTATAAAGGCCATACCTGTATCCGTTATTGGTTCCACGCCGCTTTGTACAATTTCTATATCGCCTCGGCTCTCCAGAACAAGTTCGCCATTCGTACCGATGGAAACACTGCCACCAAAATCTGTAACAATATTTGCCCAATCAGCATCCGCCGTAATATAGTTCATAAGATTATGTGCAGCCGTCGCACCAGAAACCGGTATCGCGCTTAAATCAATCTCGACATCATAAGGTCCGCCGCCTATATCAGGATCATCAAAGCGAATAATAAACTGATCGGTTTGCGATCCCCCTGAGCCAAACACAGCTGGTCCACCTGCCGTCAAAATATCGCCTATCGTTGCATAATCAGAAAGGCTGGTCGTACTTAAAACCGTATTTTCCGAGCGCAGCCCCAACCATTCCTGCAAGGTTGTTCCACCCGTCGCATTAGATCTGATATCAACAGCCGTTGCCGTATCGGCATTAGAAGCAAGCTGATACTCTACTTCCGTAAAAACATTTTCAATTACACGGCGTACAACATCACTGGCCCCTGTTGCGACATTCCCGCCATATGTACCCCTTTGGATCAAGCTAGGGTCATCAATAATATTCTGATTAACCTGTATCTGAGCGGAAAACCCTACATACTCAACCGGAGTTGGCGGGTTAGTCGAAGTATCAGGCGGCGTATCCGGTGGTATAGCCGAGGTCGGATCGGTAAAAAGGCGAAGCCCTTGTGCCTCAAAACGAAGCGCCATTTTATGTGCCAGTTCATCAAGCTGAGCCATCTGCTTAGGAAAAACATAATCCCGAAGCTCTAATAAACCACCAAGACTACCACCAAGATTTCTTTGGGTGATGTCAATCGCATTCGGCTCTTGTGCAGGATCCCCAACATAAACGCCAGCTGCCGTATCAGGATAGGCTATACTGGCTGACAAAGGGGTAGGACGAAATGTCAGATAAGTGGGTTGATCTGCTGCCAGTTCAACACCCTGTTGAGTCTGAACAATTGTAACACCATCACCACGCCTGAAAGTACTAACATTGATATATTCAGAAAGCTCCTTAATAGCATGGTCTCTTAAATCCTCTGCCGCTGCTGTTGTTTGCCCAGCAGCTTGTGCAAAACGGATTTCACTATTAAGCTCTGCTATTTGCGTCAGCAAATCATTTATTCCAGTTACAACACTATCCGCTTCTGATTGAGCATCATTACGCAATGTCGTAATAAAGTCAGATAAATCTCTTATTTTTTCTGCAGTATCCGAAGCCTGATCAAGGACATCCGTCAACAAAAACTGATCATCCGGCGCATTGGCTAGCGCTGAAAAACTATCACGTAAACGTGACAATTCTGCGGCTATTGAAACCGCATCACTAGGAGCACCATGAAACTGGTCAATCCGGCTTATATAGGATTCCTGAACACCGTAAAATCCTGTATTACTGATTTGTGTCCATAAATCACGCTGAACACGTAAATCCACATTCCTGACTATGGTTTCACCCAAAACTCCAACCGAGCGCCCGGCAACAACTTGCGTGCTTTGAGGCAATATTTTCCGCGTATAGCCTTCCGTACTGGCATTTGCGACATTATTCGAGATAATATCAATCTGCTCCTGATAAATTCTCAGGCCGGAAAGTGCTGAATCTAATCCAGAAATACCCATTTTTATCCTTACATTCCTAATATCGCGCTTTTGCGCTTAAATTTGGAAATGCAAGTTAAATGCCAATATGGTGTTCACTTAGATTATTAAAAAAATCCTTTTATGGAGCATCAGCAAAGGGCGGCGGGTCTTTGATACCCGAAGAAATTTGTGCATTCACATTATCAACATGCTTTTGAAGTCCCTGTTCAACCAAAACTGCATCAATCATTTCACGTCTCAACATAGATTCATAACGATCACGTAAATTCATTAAAGCAATCGCATCCATTGATGTGCCGATACGTTGGATATTTGCCGGTTTATCCAGAAGATTCGTATAAAAATTAGGATGCTGGTAGATTTTTTTGGTTAAAATTTCCATTTGTGCATAATAGCTCGGACGCTCGCCTAAAAGCTGATCAATTTCATCATCTGTAGAACCATCACCATCAGTATCATCAATTCCAAATTCACTTAGAAGTGTTTTCATATAGGCCCAACCTGCATCTTCTGTTAACGGGGGGTTATAATACGTACGAGAATACGGAGGGTTTGGCCTCGCATTGGCAGGTGCAGTCAAAGTCGAGTTAAATGTCCCTGAACTTGTTAAATTCGGCGTGCCTGCAGGAGTATATGAAAATGGCCCTATCGCTCTAAACTGTGTTGGCAAGTCCTGGAAGGAGGTAGGTGCAGTTCCAGCTGGCCCAGGCTCTGCGGCTGTTTTCATACCAATGATATTGATAAATGTATTATGAGCAACACTTTGCTTAGCGGCATAACTACGTGATCTGAAATGCGCTCTTGGATCTTTTTCCAAAGATTCCTGAGTTGGACGTGTATACACTTCATCAAAGTAAAGATTTTTGGCCAAGGAGATAACATCTTCCTCGTCTTCAGTTAAATTCGCTACATCCATATAATCAATATCAAGGGTCAGCTTTGTATCAACAGTGCGAACATAATCAATATCTTTATTATAACGAGCTCTTGCCTGTCTACGCTGAGCGGCCGTCAAACTCGTATCCCCCGGACACATTACATCCAGCTTGTAATCATTATCTCTAGGATCACAATATATTGTCCTAAACCGTGCGAGACGTGCTCTTATACCTATACCCGACCCTTCAGCTGTATTACTTTCTGACGTTCCAAGATATTCATCAAGTAAAACCCGGTTTAAAATTGATTTAGTTAACTCGGATTTTCTTTCGCTGCGAGCAACAGAACGCATAAATGTTCCAAAACGGCACATTTGTTCACTAGGGTGGTAATCTTTATGAGCTCTTGCTCTTAATTCTTGTTGTTTTCTTTGTACAATCATATGCATTCTTGCATCAAAGAAAGTTGCTATAATTTCAGTTTGCAATACCATCACAGCAGAAAATTCCAGTGCCATATCATTTAATGCTCTGGCCCATTGATCTCTTTGCCCTTGTGAAGAACCACTGCTTGTTCCAAAAGGTTCCATATAGCTAAAAACATCCGTTATATTATCGTAATAGACTTCAACCTTATGATTTTGCCCTAAAGATGCATCATCTGCGTAGTTAAACCCTTGAAAGGCTAATTCGATTGGTTCACGCTTATTAACCTTTTCAACACCATCAAAAACACTAAAATCCGCCAAAAAGTTTCCTGACCAATCGGCCTTTGATGTCGAAGAGATATCTCCTCGTTTCATAATTAGATCTGAATATTCGGAAACTCCTGAGCCAGCTATTGAAACCGAGTTTTTTTCTGGATTCAAATTGATAAGTAAATTCAGAGCATCAACCGCTTTACCATTTTCTTCTTCAGGATTAAGTATATTCACACTATAAGTTATTTCCTGGTCATTTTTTTCCAGTTGATCAGGAATCAATAACTGTAAATCACCGTTTTCATCAGTCTTTTGCTTAACTTTTTTAAGAATATCCCCGTTTTCCGCCAGAATTTTATAAAATACCTCGGCATCTTTTGGAAAACCATATAATGCAATCTTGTTTTCTGAAGTCTTCAAATAATATGAGGCAACAAAAAAAACTGAAAGGAAAACTATACCGCAAAGTATTATCACACGTAAGGGTGAGAAATATCTCACACTATTTTCCTTAACTATTTTCAGTTTTCCAAACACCATTTTCATCCTCTTATTCAGAACCAACCTGATATCTACTGATTGCATCCTCAACCTCGTCCTGAATTTTACTTACACTCAATTCCAATAAGACAGACAAAGAAGATTCTGTACGCAAATAACTCTTCAAAAGGTCGAATTTTTGAATTAAGCCAATCGCTTGCATAGCAACTTCTTTACGCTTTACGTTAGCTGGCTTGTCATATAAATTTGTATAAAATTTTGCACTTTGATAGGCTTTTTTTGTCAGGATTTCCATCTGGGCATAATAGCTAGGGTTTTGACCAAGCATATCTTGAATTTCATCACTGACATTACCATCACCATCAGCATCATCAACACCAAGCTCTTCCAGATATGCTTCTAGAAAAGAATAAGCTCCATTTGTACCTTCACTTTTTAAGGCTAGTATCGCATTAAAACTATTTTCTGCCACACTGGATTTTGCGACAGTCGATCTGAGTTCCATATATGCTTCTTGCGATTCTTTTAGACCAACATCAGGATCATTTTGCAAAATTTCTGCTGGGTGGCGGCTAAACCCCTCATAGCCATACAAGTTACTAGCCAGTGCAAAAACTTCCCTTTCATGAGCTGAAATATTCGTATTATCTGTCAAATCAAGGCCAATTGTCCAAGGGTCCTGAACAACTTTCTGATAGTCAATATCGGCATTCATACGATCTCTTTGTACCATAGTCATGGCTGCAATGTTATCGCGCTGTGGACACATAATATCCAACGCATCACCCTCATCATGAATATCACAAAAATTGTTCTGGAACTGATAAAATCTGAAACGCACATCGTCTCCCGAACCCCCTGCACCAGCAGCAGCTGTATTACCAAGCAATCTGTCAATTGAGCGCTCGCTTAAGGTTAGTGCATTAAATTCGCTTTTTCTTTCCGTAGCTGCCAGACTTTTCATACGAGTTCCGAATTCACACATATCAATACTCGGATGGTAATCCTTATGGGCCTTTGCTTGTAATTCCTGCAAGACCTTCTGGGTTTCCATCATATCCTGAGCATCCATAAATGTTCCGATAATCATAACTTGTTGCATCCCGACTGCAGACATTTGCTCGCCCATATTCATAAAAGCCGGAAGCATTTCCTGTTGCCAGAATACATAATCCCAAAACATCTGGCGGTTCAGCAAAAATTGGATAAACAAGTGCAAATTAATGTCGATGACATCTTCAATCCATTCCGTTAAATCATCATCTATCAAGTCAGTACAAGAACAGCAACCACAGCAACTCGCATAAGCCGGCTTCGAGGAATAAGGCACCACCAGAATACTTGCCGCTAGCAACAGCAACACAATGGTTTTTCTTATTAAATTTTTCATGCCTTTACACAAAAACATATTGGTTTCATTTCCTATTCAGCACTTATATCAACATTCTTAATCTGGTTTTCAACTTCGCCCTGTATATCTATAACAGCTAATTCCAATAATACCGACATAGTCGCTTCATCTCTTAGCATACTTTTCAGAACATCAAATTTCTGCATCAACTTGATTGCTTGCAGAGCTGTAGCCTTTCTTTCAACATTAACCGGCTTGTCATATAGATTTGTATAGAAATCAGGATTTTGATAAATCTTTTTGGTTAAAACTTCCATTTGCGCATAGTAACTGGGGTTTTCACCCATCATAGCAAAAATTTCATCCTGTGTATTACCATCACTATCAGCATCATCAACACCAAGCTCAGTGAGAATATGCTCCATATATGGTCTGGAACTAGATGGAAGAGTAGCAGGCGGCGCGGAGGGATTATCCGGCCTTTCTCCTTCGGATTTCATAGCCGCAATTGCGTTAAAACTATTTTCTGCGACACTTCTTTTGGCAATAATAGAACGCATTTGCAAGTAAGCTTGTTGCAAATCGGTAAGTTTTTCATTTGAGTTAACCATATGACGAGGCGGAACGCGAACAAATAAATCATAGCCAAAAATATTATTGGCCATCGCCATGACATGCTCTTCATCTTCATTATATATAGGAGGCGTCGCGGAAGTATCAGTAATCTGGTTATTTGTATAATCCAGTTTTAAAGTCCATGGTTCATCCATCAAACTATAGTAATCTATGTCCTTATTAATGCGCATTTTGTTTTGAGGCGTAAGGCTAGCCCAATCAACCGCCTGACAAATAGCGGACAAACCGTTTTTACGGTCATACTCATTACAAAAAAGGTTCGCAAAATGAATCAATCTGTTCGTTTTGATGACTTGCCCCTCATGGTCATAGATTTTTTCCAGACTGCCGCCATACATACCACTTGTATTTGTATGCCCTAATTGACGATCTAGAGAACGTTGACTAAGGGTAATAGCAGTAAGATCACCGCGCCTTTCCGAAACGGTAATATTCTTCATAAGCGATCCAAATTCACACAATCCCACACTCGGATGATAATCCTTGTGGGCCTTTGCACGGATTTCCTGCAAGAGAAGCTGTGTCTCCATCTGGATAGTAGCGTCAAAGAATGTCCCAATGATCATGGCTTGCTGAATAGCAACAACCGTCATTTGCTCTGCGCCACGCATCATAACAGGCAAAATTCTGGCTGCCCACAAATCACGAACTAGAAACCTTTCCAGAGCCAGAAACTGATCATTTACTTCATCTGTAAACTGATCTTCCGCTTCATCCCAGATCATACTATCAAAAATCGAGATCACAGCGACACAAGAACAACAAGCTCTGGCTTTTTGAGGAAAAGAAATCATGGACAAAGGAAAAACAAAAGAAAACAAAAGCAAGACAAGCAAAGATTGCCTTTTCAGACTTCTTTTATACTTCTCATCTATAATAATACTTTTTGTAATTCTCATCCTAAAAAACCTAAATTATTACTTTGCTCCTAGTTCACTGAAAATCCGCATTAATTTTCTTGAATTCTTGACGAAGCTCATTTGTCAAAAGCACAGAAAGTAGCATCTCTTGCCTCAATTCACTCTCCAATAAAGCACGATCTAGCATCAACTCAACAGCTTTCATAGCAACACTTTTTCTTTCCACATTGGCAGGAGTATCATACAAATTCGCAAAAAATTCTGGTGTCTGGTAAATTTTCTTGGCCAAAAATTCTAGCTGGGCATAATAACTTGGATTTTCCCCTAAAATATCCAAAATATACTGCTCATGGTCTGCTAAAGCCGCTGCAGTAGCTGGCGGATTAGTTACAGGCAAAGCTAAATCCCGAATTAACGCTGCCATAAACCGACCAACCTCAGGAACAGTCCCCGGTGGTGTAGACGGCCCATTCGTACCACTTGATTTCATTGAAACGATTGTATTGAATGTGTTTTCTGCAATACCTCGTTTGGCAGCCACACTTCGCAGGGAATAATATAGCTTCTGACCCGTTTCAGTTACCAGCACCTGCCGGGATAATTCCCTGCCAAGAGATTTATGACCATAAAGATTTGTAGCCATCGCAAGAACATCTTCACCATCATCCGTCAAAGCAGGAGGAGCAGGTGGAGGAACAACCCCTAAATCAGTAAAATTGACGTCTAGCGTTCTTGGCTCATCAATAAGCCTTGTAAAATCAACATCACGGTTCATCCGCTCGGAATTAAGAGCACCTGTGGCAGCAGAACCACCAAGGCCATCACGATCACACGCCAAATCCAGACCAGTTCCTATAGAGCTCCAGTCATTGTCTTTTGGATCACAATATGTATTAACAAATTGACGCCACCTAGCATCTTTATCATCCCTGGAAGTACTTGAAGCCGCCAACCACTGATTCCCCAGACGTCTCTTCAACGATTTTTGTGTCAAAGCCAAGTGATTCACTAACGATGATTGCTCACTTGCCACTAGACTTCTAGCATTTGTTCCAAACCAGCAAAAATCTTCACTCGGGTAATAATCACGATGGGCTTCGGCTTGTAGTGTATAAAACAAGCGGCGCGTCTCTAACTGTGCTTTTGCATCAAAAAATGTTCCAACAACATAGACTTGATACATGCCAAAAGCACTCAGATAATGGGTCATCTCGGCTAACCCTTTAACCCATAATTCTTCGAAAAATACATCCACAATCCATTCTTCTTCGTAATTGAAATGTCTATCAATTAACTCAAGAATAATTTCATCAAATATAAGTTCCTCGAAAATCTCGGCTGCAGCTATAAAAATAGCACAATCGCCAATACCGCAAGCCCAGCAAGGATAACAATACGTTGCCTCAGCTTCTTTTTGCGGAATAGTCAGAACCGAACCCGACAACACCAAAGTAATGAAAACGACAAGAACAAGCTTCCCAAGACTTTTGAATCGGGGCATTTTCTTTATATTTTCATCAGACATAGTATTTTTCATATAATATTCTTATTCCGCACTCTAATTTTCAGAACTTGATGCCACCGCACCGTTGACACTTACATATTCAGGCAATAGCTTGCTTGATAAAAGCACAGAAACAAGCATTTCACGCCGTAGCTGACTTTCATAAATTTCACGATCAACCATAAGCTCAATAGCCTTCATAGCAACTTTTTTACGCGCCACATTTGCTGGCTTATCATATAAATTCGCATAAAAAGTTGGGTTTTGGTAAATTCGCTTGGCCAAAATTTCGAGTTGGGAATAATAGCTAGGATTAAACCCCATATACTCATAGATCGCTGCATCTGATGTACCTGTAGGCATAAGCTCCTTGACAATTGATGCCATAAACCTCTGATTTTGAAAAACCTGCAATTCCGTAGGTAAAGCCGGCAAGATATCATTTTCCATAGCCGTTCCTGCAGATTTCAACGAAACAATCGCATTAAAACTAGCCTGCGCAACATTTCTTTTGGCATGGACATTCCGCATAGCCAAATATAATCTTTCAGCAGAAGATTTACCACTCATCTGCCGGGTTAAAATACGTTCAGGTACGACATGACCATAAAGGTTTTTATGCATCATCAAAACATCTTGTTCCTCACCACTTTGAGCAGTATATACAAGCACTGTATCAGTAGAGTTCAAAGTCGTATCTGAAAAATCAACATCCAGTGTTCTAGGCTCTTCGACTAAGCGTGTATAGTCTATGTCTCTATTAATATGCTTTGCCTCTACTGCCCCAATATCATTATCACCAGCAGAATAATTTCTGTTACGGTCACAGGCATACTCCAGACCTGTTCTGATATTATCAGGGGGCCTGTTTCTATTCAGATTATTATTATCATAGGCATCACAATAAGTATCCACAAACACACGCCAACGCCCCATCAGATCTTCTTCAGCACCTTGTTGAGCCCCAGATGTAGAAACAGCCCCGACATAGCGGTCCAGGGCTATTCTGGACAAAGCCAAACTATTGTAATGGGATTTCATCTGGCTACTTCCCAAACTTCTGATATTTGTTCCAAAATAACAAAGGCTCTCACTCGGCGTATAATCTTTGTGCGCTTCATATTTTAACTTCTGGAAAAGGCGTTGCGTATCCAATTGTGCTTTTGCATCCATAAACATGCCAACTGACTGGACATACTGCATACCTACAGCATTAAGCTGATGCGCCATAGCGCCCATAGCAGGCACGATCTGATCTCCAAGAAAATCTTCAATCACCCAAGTATGAAACGCCTCAAGGTCATCATCGAAATGCTGTTTTGTATTTTCTCGGATATCTTCATGCATATCATCAATTCGACTATCTGCCGCACCACAATCTGCTGAAGAACAAAAACCATCGGAACAACCACAACTGGCCCAAGCATTATTGCCCGCAGGCGCAAGCATAAGAAGACTGACAAACACGAAAATACCAGCCGCAAAAACAGGGCGCATTTTAGGAAACACAGAAAAATAAGACGTAATTATAAACTTAATCATCGACTATCCATATTGATCAATAGCTATAATGATGCAATATTTGTTTGAAAATATCAAACTTTAATAGGAACAAAATGTAAATTAAAAAAGATGACGATCACTATTGTTAAATTTAATTTTTTGTTACAAAATCTATATTATTAATAATGTTATCGTATCATTGAGATAAATACATCAACCACCGGAACATGGCATGCTAAAGAAAAAAAAGAAAGACGACACACCAAACTCGAGCAATCCCAGTCAAGAATCTGCAGGTCAAGCAAAGGACTCTGATACATCTGGCTTGGGAACGGTTGTCATCCGAAACGAGTTTTACAGAGATGGGTATCGCAGCCTCCTGAAAATTGCAATGTTGCAGATGCTGATCATTGTCGGATTAATTCTGATCATGTTTTATGTGGTACACATCCATCAACCAAACCATTATTACTTTGCAACAACGGAAGATGGTCGACTGATGCCTATGGTACCACTCAGCCAACCAAACTTGAGTACGCCCGCCCTAATGTCATGGGTTGCACAAGCCACAACCGAAGTTATGACATTCGGATTTAACGACTACCGGAGACGGTTGCAAGAATCTTCCAGAAACTTCACAAAGAGGGGGTGGGAAAGCTTCACGCAAGCCTTAAATAGGTCGAGGATTATTGAAATGATGGAGGCTAACCAACAAGTTCTCAGCTCGGCACCAAGAGGCGCTCCCATCCTTAGATCACAGGGGCTGGTTGCAGGGCGCTGGCAATGGGTTGTTGAAATTCCTCTGGCCCTAACATACCAATCCGGCGCAAATGCACAAAATTCAGGTCTGGTAGTAACTGTTGTTGTGGTCCGCGTTCCACGACTTGAAAGCGCCAATGGTGTTGGTATTGAGCAGTGGATTGCCACCGGAGGTTAAACTTTTATGAATCGTTTTCTTGCATTATTTTCCACATCATGTTGATAATGCGTGACATTTATATTATTACATAGTAGAGTAGCTTTGTTTTAGAGTATCTGGGTTAGATAGGATTCATGAAATACAAATACGATTTCCTTACCGGACAGCCGTCCACTTTTATGAAAAAATTCGGATTATCATTAGCATGCATCGGAGTTTTCGCGGTGCCTGTTACTGTATATGCGCAAGAAGCTCAAGATGGTTTGCCATCTGAAAGTCAGGCTCTTGACGCTAACGCTGCAACCGAAGAAATGTTCGGTTTTGATGATAGTGGGCTGGGCTTTGAAAAAACTTCAGATGAGCTGGAACAGGATTTCAGACGCGAAGCTTTTGAAAAAGCAATGGATCAATTGCTTCCACTAAGACCTTCTGAAATAAGAGAGCTTTTGGAACGTTACGATAGAACAATTGAATCAACAAACACACCAGTATATCCCAATCCCCGTCCAGAATCTGTTGTGCAGAATGTGTCGCTTGACCCTGGGGCTGCACCTCTGACAGTAAGGATGGCCTTTGGTTATGTGACAACGCTAAGTATCTTGGATAGTTCTGGAGAGCCATGGCCCATTGAAGATATGAGTTGGGTAGGAGAATTCCTTATTCAGGAAGATAGCGCCAAAGAATTCACCCACTTGCTACGTATTTCACCTGAAGGTGAATTTGCACATGGAAATATTTCCTTGAGATTGGTGAATTTGGATACACCCATTATTTTGACTATGGAAACAGCTAGAGACTCTGTCCATTATCGTTTTGATGCCATTGTACCCGGTAACGGACCTTATGCTAAAGCATCACTGATTGATACGGGTATCAAGCTGGCTGCTGGTGACCCTGATATGTCACAAGCACTCAGTGGTGTGTTACCTGAAGATGCTGAGCCTCTGGATGTAAGAGGCACAGATGGGCGAACAACAGCCTACATATATAACGGACTAACATATGTAAGAACGCCTTTAACATTATTATCTCCGGCTTGGGATAGTTCAGTAACATCAGCTGATGGTACAAAAGTTTATGCTCTTGAGGAAACGCCTGTCATTTTGCTTTCCGATAAGGGGCGTATGGTTCGAGTATATCTTTCTGCGAGTGAAGGCGAGGGTTTGTTAGATGAATGATGATCTAGATGAAGAAGTAATTGGCGAAGACGGTGAATTCGATGAATTTGTCCAAAAGTCCAGTTTCGGAGATGTAATCAGAACAAATCCTGCTGCAAAAGTCGGTATTGTAGTTTTGGCTGTTGGTGTAATTATATTAATAGCATACTTATTTGGTGGCGAGGCCGAGGAAGAAAATGTATCTATGATGCCTGGTGGATCCAAGGTTACTGCCCCACCTGGAACAGATAAGGCAACACCGGCCTATGTTGAAGCTGTCGAAGAGAAAAACGAGGAAATTCTTGAAAGAGCTATCGCAAAAGGTGAAAGCGCGATCCCGGTTCCAATTGAAACGCCTGAAGAGCGCTTACAAATGCCTGAGGAAAAAGTCCGTGAAGAAGACCCTTTGCATAAATGGAGAAGAATTCAAGAAGAGCGTGTTGAACGCGAAATGCGTGAAAGACAGGCAGTCGAAGCTGTAACTGTTCTAGACTCTGAACAACAAAATGAAGCAATTAAAAAACTTTCTGAATCTATGATTGCGCAAATGGAATCGGTTCTTTCGCGTAGAGATGGCAAGAAAAGAATGACTTATGTTGGTCTGGTAGACTACGAAGATGAAGGCAATGGTGGTACAGGTGCGGGTGGCGCTGGTGGCACAGGTGGTGCGGGCCCCAACGGAACTGCACAACCTTTCGAAGAAGATACCGAAGAAACAATTATTATTCCAACTGGAACAATTGAGTATGCACAGATGCTTCTAGAGGCCAATTCTGATGTTGATGAAGCTCCTGTTATGGCTCTTCTTTTAACAGGCCCCCTCAAAGGAAGCAGGATTTTAGGCTCGTTTTCGGTGAAAGAAGACAAGTATTTGGTTGTCACTTTTTCAAAAGCAGTTGTTAACGGTAAAGATGTTTCAATTAATGCTATTATGCTAAATCCTGATACAACGCTCGCTGCTATGGCAACTGAGGTAAACAATCATTACTTTAAACGCATTGTTTTGCCCGCCGCTTCCGCGTTTATCAGTGGTTTTGCATCGGCGATTGCAGATTCTGGTAGAACCGACGTAACAGTATCAGGCGACACCGTCATAGAAACAGAAGAAGAATCCTCTAACGATCAAGAAGTAGCAACAGGGGTTCAGGAAGCTGCTGATGAAATTACAGAAATAATTGATGACATTGCAGATGTAGACCCTACAGTCATTATTCATGCTGGAACACCTATGGGTGTTTTATTCACCGAACCGGTAGTTGACGAAGAGTCCGATATATAATATTAAAGGTACATGTCTAAGCCCGATACACCTGATAATGATGATTTAATTGAAGATACAGAATCACTTGATGATGCTGTAACCGATGAATCTTGGGATGATGACCTCTCTGATGAGGATTGGGATGATGATTCGTTTTTAGATGAAGATTCTGCTTCTGAGCTTTCTGCCCCGCCGAAAAAATCAGATAAGAAAAAGTCCATACTTTTCCCCCTCTTGGTACTGCTTATTCTTGCAGCCATAACAGGAGGTGGGGCATTCTGGTACATTCAGCAAATGCAAAATGAAGGTAATTTGCCTCCGGTCGTTCAAAATGTTATGCCCGAACAAGATAAAGGAAATATTGATCCTGTCAGTAATGTGGAAAAACAAGCAGATAATAATGACCCCTTCGCGCAACAAAACCAAAATTCGGAACAAGATGGCCCCACACCAAGCACACAAAATACAAAAGCTACACCTGTTACAAAACATGAAACTGTTGAATCTAATATTTTAACCCCTATGCCGGCACCGGATTTAATTGCAAACACAGAATTAGCACAACTTGATGCATTCGAAAACGAGCAGTCACAAGAAATAGAAATGCCTATTGATCAGTCTGAAGGAACATCTGAAGACGAATCAAACCTTGCACAATCTCTGGATCCATTCGTTACACCCTTCTCAGCCGAAAGCGATAGCAACTCAGAGACGACAGAAAAATCGCCAGAAATGCTTGAAGAAGATGTAATGCTTCAGAAAACAGAAATAGAACATAATATAGCAGCTAAGGCTCTAGATAATGCTCAAAATCAGACTACATCGCTGGAAGATACTTTGAGCACTGAAATGCCTACAAAAATCATTGAATCCAGTCCAGAACCAGTAATGGGACTTGATAAAGATATAAAAGATCAAGAAGTAGAGATGCCGATCACAGCGTCTAAAAACCCAAAACAAGTGGCAAAAAGCGAGCAAAAACCAGCGCCTCAAAAAGAAAAAAAGGAACCTAAGACTGTAGAACCTGTGAAAAAAGCAGAAAAACCTGCTCCAGCTCAAGCTCCGGCTCAAAAGGAAAAATCAAAACCAGAAGAAAAATCCACTGTAGTAAAAAAATATACCTATAAAGCTTCCGATTGGGTCTTACGCTCTGCGCAAACAGGAAGAGCCGTTATTTATAATAAACGCTCGGGAGAAACCAAGTCTGTAGAAGTCGGTTATTTTGTATCTGGCCTTGGAAAAATCGAATCGATCTCTAAAGTTTCCGGCAAATGGATCGTTAAGGGCACTATGGGTTCTGTAACCCAATAAATCACCAAAAACTGTCATTTTTTATAAAAATTACATAAAAAGTAATGAAATATTTGCAGTTTGTATGTAAATTATGATGTAATGTTAAGTGACTTAAACTAATTTATGGTGCGGACATATGAAGCAATATCTTTCGGCTTTTGGTATTTTCTGGGGATTTTTTCTTTTCAGCTTTGCTGCTCTTGCACAAACTGGTGCAGAAGACGTAGCTGAAAACATTGCTGACTCGACAACGACTTTACCCGCATTAATATCTGCTTCGGCTTATCTGATGGGCATTCTATTCGGTGTTCTGGGGGTTTTTAAGACACTTGAACACGTCAGTACCCCAGAAACTATTTCTACGCGCCCGCCTTTACGCGCTGCCATTATACGCTTTTTTGTAGGCGGTGCCTTTTTTGCTCTGCCGATGATCTATGAAACCGTCAATGTAACAATTAATGGCGGTGCGGCCTCCACTTTTGACCCGACAACAGATGCAACTAATTTTATGGGCTTTGTTAGTGGTACATTAGGTATACTTTCTGTGTTTGGTACTATTGGTACAGACTTTAATGCTATATTAGCTAATATTGACATTTTTACAGACGAGTTACCTGCTTTGATTGCAGTTTTAGGCTATCTCTTGGGCCTTATTGTAACATTTAGCGGTGTATTGCGACTGAAAGAGCATGTTGATGAACCAGATCGGGTTACAATCAAAGAGCCTGTTATGCGGTTGCTGACTGGTGGCGCTTTATTTGCTCTCCCCACTGTCTTCGAAGCCATGTACACAACAATTGCCGGTACTGGCGGACTGCTAGATTTCGCTGCAAGTATATACACAGGCGTTTCCTTCCTTATTTCGTCAGAAAATGCTGGTATTCCAGAATGTCTTGCAGCATTCGGCCTTGGTGGCAATACTGTTGGTGGCGTAATTTGTCATACAATGGCGCACTCCTTCTTATTACCAAACTTCCTGACAGGCATTGCTTACCTTCTAGGTTTAATATTTGGTATCTGGGGTATATTGAAAGTTAGAGACCATGTTTTAAATCCGTCTCAGACCAAATTATCCGAAGGTGTAACACGCCTTATTGCCGGCGGTGCATTTTTTGCATTTCCACTCGTTGGCTCCGCCCTGCAAACTACGATGACACCAGTAACCGTCGGAGCAGCAACTATACTTGGTACAAATACCGGTACAAGCGGAACTTTGACCTGTGCCACGACCAATGGTCTGGACGAAGCATTAGGCTGTTTCATGGCTGATGTACTTGGGCCAACGCACGTTGTATGGAATTTCTTCTGTTTTGTTGCCGGATTGATACTCACTATGATTGGTATCTCCAGACTTATCAAAACAGCTCAGGATGGACCTCGAGGACCTGGTGGTATAGGCACAGTAACAACTTTTGTCATTGCTGGCTTGCTTATGTCTGCCAACGTTATTATGCGCGCCTTTACATCAACTATGTTTGGTGGTGCCGGTTTCAACCCGGTCGCAACAGAAACCACCGCAACATTGACTTACGCCGGCGGTATGACTGTGGCGGAGACCAATGCAACCTATAATGTGATCGACGCAGTATTAAGATTCATGTTTATTATCGGAATCATAAGTTTTGCCCGCGGTCTATTCATCATAAGAAATGTGGCAGAAGGACAACAACAAGCATCAATTATGGTTGCTATGACCCATATAATTGGTGGAGTTCTGGCTGTTAATCTCGGCCCACTCCTTAATGCCATCCAGCAAACCCTTGGAATCACTGCGTTTGGTGTCACATTTGCCTAAAATGAAAAAAAATGAAAAAAATGTGGCATAAATATGGCAGGCCTGCTATAGTATAATCATCAAGTAAGTAACTATTGTTTAATTTTAGAGGAGGAACAATTATGTTCAAGAAAACTAAAGCATCTTACTACAAACTCGGTGCAGCTATGACAGCTGGTATGATTGCCGCTTCAAGCACAGCACATGCTGGTGGTAACAACTTCAGCTCGATTGCATCTAACATCACAGCATCTATCGGTTCATTGCCTGCGCTTCTTTCAGCTCTGGCTTATATGTTCGGTATTCTTCTTGGTGTTCTTGGTATCATGAAAATCAAAGACCACGTTGAAAACCCAACACAGACACCTTTGAAAGATGGTTGTATCCGTCTTGCTGCTGGTGGTGCTTTGTTCGCACTTCCAATCGTATTCGAAGCTATGTTCGAAACAACAGGTACTGGTCTAGGTGCATCTGCTGCTACACTAAACGGTGTTCAGTTCAACACTGGTACTTAATATTAGGACAACGTATGGATTATTCATCCATTACATTAAGCGTTTCCAGATTGTCTGGAAAAAAGATAAAGAGTGGAGCCGGAAAATCCGGCTCTACTTCTTCGCATAAAGGAAAAGCTTCTTTATCCAAAGAAGATAAGAATAAAATTTTCGAAAAAGATAACTACACATGTCATTGCTGTGGTTTTAAATCCAAAAAATATCAGGATGTTCTATTTTTAAATGGTGACAAGACGGATACTTCAGAACAAAATTTGAAAACGACATGCATATTCTGCCACCAATGCTTTCACCTTGACGAAGTCAGCACTATGCGTTCAGGCGTTTTACTTTGGCTTCCTGAGATCAAGCAAAGTGACCTGCATCATATAGCACGCGCAATTTATGTTGCCCGCATATCACAAGGACCAATTGCAGATGCAGCCCGCAAAGCATTAGATTCTCTTATGAAAAGACGGGATGTTATTCGCGAAAGAATCGGAACAGATGATCCATATATCCTTGCAACCGTTCTTCAGGATTATCTGAATGATAACCATTACGAGCAAAGAGAAAACAAACTTGACGGGATAAGATTATTTCCACTAGATCGGCGCATTATTAAAGAGGCTGATCTCGAATTTAACCAATTTCCACAAATGCTGGCATATTGGCGTTCAAAAGATGGTCCGTTCGGCGGCAAAACTCCGCAAAAATGGTTTGATATTTATCACCGTATTCAAGCATAAATAAAAAAAATCAATTTTCTTGTACAAGTTTTCTATACGAACATAAATATCTACGCTATATTAATTACTGCTTCTATACTGTAAATTCTTGCATAATTAACATAGGAACCAGATTTTAAAAACTATGAGCTTTGCAGACAAATTTCTTGCTCCCTTTCAAAAAGCATTCAGACAATCCGTTTCTACATTCATTAACCTTGAAACTATGGAGAATGAAACGACGATAGTTGCTAATGACGGATCTCTTATCTCCTACGTTAAAGTTGAAGGAAGCCGCCAAATCATCGGTGATGATGAATTTGACAAGATCATAAACTCGGCGAATATCAAAATTGGTGCACGTTTTGACCGTATCGGTCATGCCATGCAAGTTTATTTTTCTCGTGATCCTGGTCGTATTCGCGCTACTTTG
>DCKO01000053.1:959-13210 GCA_002320665.1 Micavibrio sp. UBA1672 | reverse complement strand
CGTACCTTTATGGGATTTAACCCGACTTTGCACGGCATGAGGGATGGATTAGAGAAATCCCTCGCGATTACCGAGATGTGCAATATGTGATTTGGGCAGCCCTCTTCTTCCTTGTCACAATCAGTGTCTTTAGTATTATCACGAAGATTATAAGCAGGCTTGTGCCTGCCTTAAACTTTTACCCTTCATACGGCCAGTTGTTAAAACAGGCGCATAAAATAAACTCGCCGCGTGAGGCTTTGGAGATTGCACCGTCATTACGCGCATCTTCAAAATATCATGTCAGATCACCCTATGATCTTTTCGTGTTTGCAAACGCCCTATTCTCAAAATCAGATGATACGGCTTTTTATAAAAATGCCCGCCTGCTCGATGCGCTGAATTTTTTAGAAAGACATTTCCCCCATCAATATGCGGATGAAAATTTTAGGCGCAAATATTGGAATTATGCCCGTCATATTTTTGGGTCTAAACGCACAAAGGTACAAAATCAGCAATAAGATTTTTTCTATGCCGCCATTTTGGGCGGTTTGATGCCAAAAGAATCTTTCAGCTTTTCGTCCGAGAAATCATATTCACCGAGCAGGTTGATATGCGCCCAAGACATGGGTGAATGCGTTGAAATTGCCTTCAGTAAAATCTGCCTGTTATTGTCATTTTCAGCCATAGCCAGTTTTTGCGACAGGTACAGATAATTCCAGCAGATAATTGAGTTTTTTATGAGCCGGTTGCAGCTTTCCGCAATTTCCTGCTCTTCCTTTTCAGCATGCAGAAATTCGCGCGGACTTCCAACAGCAATAGCGCGTGTGAATCTGTTTGAAAGCTCGACTTTATTGAGCTGTTTTTCAATGTCCTGACGGAGCTGCACATCATCGATATAACGTAAAATAAACAAGGATTTTACGATCTGCCCAAAAGCTTTCAGAGCTTTATATAAAACGTTCTGTCTCGAATATGAATTGAGACGCCTGAATATATCAGAAGCACTGGTTTCCTTGAGTCTAATCGTGGCGATCAATCTTAAAATATCATCCCAATTCTGGATAATAAGATCGGCGTTCACGTAATTATCAGGCTTGATATGCCAGTTACTCTTGTCAGCATGATGCCCGGATTTGAAGATGTAGAGGCTTTGCTTCTTCAGGTTTTTGATGCGTGGTGCATAGGAAAACCCGAGCATATGTGTCGTGGCAAAAATCGCCTCGCTATAGCCGTGCGTATCGGTGGAATGAATATCACTTTTGATGACGTCATTGCGCATGAGGCCGTCAACAACATAGGCACTTTCTCGTTCAGAAGCACTGAAAACGAGGGAATGCCAGAGTAAATTGCGCTCATCAATGAATGTGTAGGCGCTCGCGCCCTGTCCTTTTCCAAAATATTTGAAGGAATAATTGGCATTCAGGGATTCCGAGCGAACCTCAAATTTTTGACCGTCACTGGCTGTATGCAAGGTGTCTTGACTTTTCCGATAGATGTTTGGCAGCTCCATCTGATCCATAAGTTTGATAACGGCGTCATTCGCGGCCTGCACGTTTTCCAGTGAGAAATACCAGTTGACGGTGTGTTGCAGCGCATTTTCTTTGATGTTCGGGGAAATTTTTGCCATTTTGCGCGTGCCGATGGAGCAGCCCAGTCCCATGATTCCGGCATACAGCAGTTTGTTCGTGGTGCTGTTTTTGGTGTAGCGGTTTTGCCAATGCTGAAACTCTCCTAGAAAACCACTGTGATGATTGACGGTTGAGAGAATTTCCGTGAGCGGCACATAATTTTGTTCCGGGAAGAAAGGCTTGAGCGGATCGGACTCAATCTCATCCTGTTTTGGCGTGACAATATTATAAGCCTTATTCTTGTTGATTTTGATGAACAAATTCTCTCCGGCTGCAATATTTGCATTAGTTGTTTGATATTGCTGGTACAGGGCTTTGTCCAATATTTCAAGCACTTCATGGGGATTGCTAAAATCCTGCATTCCCGCTCGATGCATCAAAGCCTCTTTTTCGTCCTGCCATCTGTCTTTGCTGATCATATACTTATCCAAAGACTGGTATTTATAGGAATGTAGTAAATTGAAAGTTCCTGATTTAATCGCCGAAGCAATGTGCTGAAATAAAAACACCTTGTACAATGAAGTGCGAAATGAGCCATTTTCACTGTAAACAGCTTGATACTCTGCTGGTGATAGAAAGCTAAAGGGCGCTGATTTATTGATATTTCCATCTTTGTCCTTATAATATTTCAGAGCTTGTGCTAAATCGTCGGCACTATTTTCGGCCTGAAAATCCAACGTTTTGATTATGCGGCCAACCCGTTTTTGCAGTTTCAAAGAACGGGTTTCAAGAATATCGTAATATTGATCATCTGAAGCATAGTCCTCTATTTCTTGCTTAACGCTGTGATGTTGACCTTTTGCATCTTGAATATTGGACTGGTTGTTTTTGAGTAATTTTGTGATTGCTGTAATTTTTGAAGCAGGTGCAATGCCTCTATCATCCAGTACCGATTGAATATCGTCTAAAACACCAAATACATCCGTTTCAATTTTATCAATGAGTACCTGCATAGAGCGTGATTGCTCTTTTCTACGTTCAAAACATTGCTCTTTATGCTCGCGGCTGGCGGAGTTTTCAAAGGCCTTGACTGTGCTTAAAAACACATCCACCAAATTGTCCTGCAATGAGAAAAATTGATGGGCGATGAAGGCGATAACATGCAAGTAGCGATCTTCCTCCTCCCGCCGCGAGATTTGAAAAATTCTGGATTTGATAACGCTGCCGGCATAGTACCGGATAGCCTCATGATCCAGATTTAGGGCTGAAAACACAGGCTGAAGTTGATAATATTGGTTTTTCAAATAGAGCAGATCATCCAGTCTTTCGCTGACTTTTGCAGGTTTACTGGATTGTGAAAGTTTTTTCAGTGTTGTCAGCTTGTACGGTGCTTTCTCAGAATTTTGGTTAATATCGTCATCTTTACGAAACAATCCATCTAAAAGTGCCTGATTTTCTGTATTTAAAGAGGCTTGAATTAATGCCGTCAGATCATTTTTACGCGCTTGTAACGCTTTCAGGATTATGTCGGAAATCCGGTTATATCCGGGGATTTGAATTTTCTCCCTGATCATCAAATCGACACAGCGCCAAAAAATAAGATTAGGCTTTAGGTTTGAGAGAACCATAGAGCGGATTTCTTGGTGGATGAAGTTTTCTGTGTCACGTCCCCAGACTTTGAAACCACAAAGCGTTAAAATAAGCGTTTGATGATAATGAGCGGTTCTTTGAGGATATAGCGTAGGATCAAATGCATCGAGAGCAAAACCTAATTTACGGGAGACATACTCAATATCGGATCGATGATAGCGTTTAGACAAAAAGAACCGTTTTCCGGCGCTGAAATATCCATAGGCTAAAACAAACGCAATTTTGTTGGCCGGTGTACGAAGTTTGTTAACTTCCTGCATGAGCTCAGGCGGTGTTTCAAAAAACGGTTTTCTCTGCGCACTGTTAAAAATTGGAGGGGTGTCAAACTCATCTTTTTCACTGTTACTGAGAATATTCATACGTGGCATGTGAAATACCCTTTCTTTTCTTGCTGAAACGCGTTACCTTTTGAGTAAATAGTGAAAGAGGTTTTTGCAAGCACAAACTGCGCGTAAATACATAACAGCCAAAAGCCTTTTCTAAACGAACGTTTTTGAAAGGATAGAGTGTGATTTTTGGATATAGCCGCATCTCGAAAGGCGATGATCAGAATGCAAGATTGCAGATCAAAGCATTTAAAGAAGTCGGCGTTGAAAAAACATTTGAGGAGAATGCTTCCGGCGGACGTTGGGATCGCCCGGCGCTTCACACTATGCTCGATCAACTTCGCAAGGATGATGTCGTCGTAGTCTGGAAGCTGGATCGCTTGTCTCGATCACTGAAAGACCTTCTCGTCATCATGGAAAAAATTGATAATGTTGGCGCAGGGTTTAAAAGCCTGACGGAATCCATAGATACCACCAACGCCGCAGGACGGATGATGATGCAGATGGTCGGAGCATTTGCAGAGTTCGAGCGGGAAATGATCCGTGAACGTACAAAGGCCGGCCTTGATGCCGCGAGAGCTGAAGGCCGTGTCGGTGGCCGTAGGCCAAAACTTCGTGATGATCAGAAAAAAGACATCGTCGAAAATGTTCTCTCAGGCCGTAAAACCGGAGCACAAATGGCAAGGCTTTATAATGTATCAGAAGCCACTGTTTCCAGAGTTCTGGCGCAAAATCGACAAATAGATTAAGAAAAGAAAATATGGCTTATATTTTATTTTTTAAAGAGTTATGGCGATATGCTGAAGGATGCAGGTGGAAAATTGCATTGGCCCTTTTCCTGCATGTGATTTCGCAGTTAGCGACAATCGTCCAACCGTTAATTTTTGCGAATGTTTTGAATGTCCTTCAAACACAGCCGGATGATATGATCAGTGAAATCGCTTGGTGGGCTGGCGCATGGATAGTTTCTTTTATATGGTTCAATGTTTTTCACCGTGTAGGCTGCTACTTCCATTTCGGTGCAGCCTATAAAACAAAACAAAATTTCATAAACAAGTATTACCATGCAGCTACAGAACTGCCTTTAAAGTGGCATACCGACCATCATTCAGGCGACACGATTAATCGTATCAACAGGGCGGCTGATAGCATCCACTGGTTCGCGGTCGGTTTGGCTTCACATACTGAATATTTCATGCTGATTTGGGGGCCATTGATTACATTAAGCATTTTATCTTGGCCTGTGGCTTTAGTGGCTGTGGGTGTAATTCTTCTGTCTTTATTAATCATGAGGCTTTTCGATACAAAGCTGGTTGCCCTGTATCATAGCTTAAATGAACGCGACCACAAAGTAGCGGCGACATTGTTCGATTATATCAGCAACATCAAAACGATTATTACGCTTCGATTAGGGCGGCGAACCGAAAAAGAATTAAACCATCGTATTGAACAAGGCTTTAAGCCCTACATGCAAGCAGAAACCGTTGTTAATCAATTCAAATGGCTAACTGTTTCAGTGATGAACCTTATTTTAGAAGTTGGGATTACGTTTCTTTACATTTTTCTTCAAATTGCAGGAAAAGGCGTTTTGCTAGCGGGGAATGTTGCTGCTGTTTACCAATATATGCGCCAATTGAATTCAACATTTTTTAAAGTGGCGGGCTGGTACCAAGACCTTCTTCAAAAAACGACAGACTTTCAATCAGCAAAAACTATTTTGGAAGCATGGGAAAAGGTGGATGCTAAGGGTTTGGAAAAATTAGAAAGCTGGAATGACATCAAAATTTCAAACCTAGATTTTGAATATGAAGCTGGAAAGAAAACCCTTCAAGATATAGGGTTATCTTTTTCCAAGGGTGAAAAGATTGCGTTGGTTGGCGAGAGTGGTTCTGGCAAATCATCACTAATGGCAATCATGCGAGGCTTGTATGAGCCACAATCAGTTAATTTGAATCTTGACAGTCAGGCTTTAAATACGCTGTTACCGCTATTCAGCACAACAACGTTAATACCGCAGGAACCTGAAATTTTTGAAAATACGATTGGTTATAACATTACCGTAGGCATTGATTATCCTGAAAATGAAGTATTGGAAGCTACGCGGTTGGCTTGCTTTGACCGTGTGCTAGACCGCTTACCAAATGGTCTTGATACAGACGTGCGCGAAAAAGGGGTTACGCTATCTGGGGGCGAACGACAAAGGCTTGCTTTGGCACGCGGTATGTTGGCCGCAAAAAATAGCAGCATTATTTTGATGGATGAACCAACATCTTCGGTTGATGCACATAACGAATTATCCATTTATGAAAATATCTTCAAGCATTTCGCAGATTGTACCGTCATTTCTTCTATCCACCGGCTGCATCTGCTTGGAAAATTCGATCAAGTTGTCGTAATGGATCAAGGAAAGATTGTACAAATGGGCACGTTTAAAGAGCTAAAAGACCAGTCGGGCTTATTTAAAATACTCTGGGACAAATATCAAGAAAGTTCAAAACCAAACAATCGATAGCCGTAAACAAGAAGATCCAACACGCAAAATCCTATTGCTGATTTTGTACCTTTGTGCGTTTAGACCCAATACTGTGATCGGCATAATGAATCAAAACCCGCGCGCGTGTGCCCTCCTCAATTCCTATATTCTTGTAGCCTTTCTTAAACTGGATCATATCCCCCCAATAAATTGAGATATCACGCTGTAACAACCTATCCAGATAAGAATTATATGCCACCCTGAACATCTTTGCGTTTTTCTGTTTCAAATGCTTTCGGCGCAAGCGTTCCTTTTGGATGGCCATATTCAAACGATGCGCATCTTTATCCTTAGCGGTCAGAATAAAGCGCCGATCATCCTTTTTCTTCATACGCTTAAACCACATCTGCAGCACATTCTGACGCGCGGACGCAGCATCAGCGCCTGCATGAAGATAACGCGCCCCTTGCATTTTGAGAGCATTAAAGGTTCGTGCTTGAGCAAAAGCGCTGCGCACCAAATCTTGCTTTACAGAGCTTCCGCTTTTTAAGAACTTATGACGGAGCTTCTTAAACGCACTTAACATCTTATAAACACTGCATTAGCCAATGGCGTTAGCAGTATAGATTGAGTTTCCTCAAGAGGCTTACTCAGCAAAAGATCCAATAAACGTACTCCGCTCACAACCTCAATGTTTAATTCTTTAGCAATCGCTTTCGCTTTATCGCCGGTTTTGCCTGTATGCACAAACAATCCCCTGCCCTTGCGGCGCTCACTAATAGCGGCAAACTCTTTTATATCCGTTGCCTTGATATGACCCTTATACCGTTTTACTTGAACAAGAAAGTGCTGGTCATTGTAGTAAGCACGACCGTCAATACCGCCATCGCCCGTATAACCTTCATTACGTACGATGATAAAACCTTTGCGTTTTAAAGACGTCATCACCATCTCTTCAAACACAAACGCATCCAAACCGCGCAAATAATAAAACTGCTCTTGCGGCGTCTCGATCTTTCGAAGCTTTTCTAAAAAACGATGCGCATTAATACGGTTATAGACATGCTGCTGCTTCGGCGCTTTTTTGGGTGGCTTGTTTTTCATGATCTACCCCTTACCAGATTTACAAAACTCTGGCGAACTATATGCTTTTTTATTTTTAAAATTTTTTTAAAGGGATTTTTGATCCCTTACGGGATCTTATAGTGGTTAATTTTATGTGCGCTCTATATTTTTTGTCGGAGCTTCTATTTCCTGCTCAGAGGTTATGCGATTTACATATTCTTGCTTTCTAAACTCCGCACTATATTGATAAGTAAAAAGCCTTATCTTCACGATAAGGACTTTGTATTTTATACGGTAATCAAAACTCCCGAAGTTTCCATCGCTTCTTCATCGGTTAAACCTGTTTCGTTGTATATATAGGCCACCTGAATAAAGTTATTTGCCCCACCATCAGAATCTACATTCAGGTAAGAATTTGAACCGCTTTCAGTGATTTGGACAAAGTCTGTGATAGCGTCTGTTACCGGATCATACCCAATTAGTAGATCCGATATATCCAAGCTATCGTAGTTGACATCAAAATCCTGGATATTGTCACTGGCCGTAAATGCCGTCAAAAGCTCGAATACAAAGACATCATTTCCACTGTTACCATAAAGGATGTCTATACCACTACCACCATGGAGAATGTCATGCCCTGTTCCACCTCTGAGGATATCACTTCCTTCTCCGCCATAGAGAGTGTCATCTCCATTGTCTCCTCTTAAGTCATCATCGCCCAATTCACCATAGAGTATATCATTGTCGTAACTGCCATAAAATCTATCGTTACCTGTACCGCCATACATTATGTCGTTTCCATAGCCACCATTGAGAGTGTCGTTTCCATCACCGCCATGGAGGGTATCGTTACCACCATAACCTAATAAAGAATCATTACCTGCGTAGCCATAAATGAGATCATCTATCAAAGATCCTTCTCGATACGAGCCTTCAGACGTTCCCTTAAGCACATTGTTTCCATCCGTCCCGTACACTGGAATCAGAGTACCTTGCATGTCCCATACAGTGCCGTCCTCAAACCAAATGTAATCGATACTAAATGCGGTGTTCTGCGCTTGAAGTAATATAACACTATCATCCGATAGTCTTATTTCTGCGTTACTTGCATGATTGTAACGCCCAAGTGTGACATCGCTTACATCAATTCCTTCTCCAAATATAAGTGTATCAATATCACCTGACGTTCCAGAATCATAAATAGTGTCATTCCCATCGCCAGATTTATAAAAATACTTGTCGTTTCCAGACTTTCCTCGGAGTGTGTCGTCTCCTGTATCCCCTTGTAGATAGTCATTAACGTTTCCGCCTGTGATGGTATCATTCCCGGCTTCTCCAAAAAATGAATAGGCAATAGATGTTGACCCATAAACCAGATTGTTGTCATTGGCATCACCTCGAATTATGGTTCCACCTGATTCTTCAGTGTTCGCTGGAATGGTAATGAGATTATCAATTGAAAAAAGAATATCTCTTTCAACAGGACCATTAAAAACAGATGTTCCATAATATTTATCAACAAAATACCTGCCCGCTGCTTCGTCAATCACAGTTATGTCCAGATAAACATCCGTCAAACCACTGTAATCCACTGTATCATTTCCTGCTGTTCCTGAGATATCAGCAAGACTTTCTATATACCACTCGTCAGGCATATCAGCGTTTTTGTATCCACCATGATAAAAATCAGAACCATCCGTTGCATAAAACGTATCCGCGCCATTCAGACCGGCAACAATATCATCATCAGCAGACCCCGTGTAACTATCACTCAGTTGCGTGCCAGCCAGATGCTCGATTGATATGATTTTGTCCGTGGTGGATGTGCCTATTTTCTTAGCCGTTCCTCCTACTGCAACGCCATTAACAGTTGTGCGAACATTCGTTAGATCAAATTCAACGCCATAACCCAC
The DNA here is from genome assembly GCA_002320665.1 of Micavibrio sp. UBA1672. Taxonomy (GTDB): domain Bacteria; phylum Pseudomonadota; class Alphaproteobacteria; order Micavibrionales; family Micavibrionaceae; genus UBA1672. The sequence goes on along the minus strand of DCKO01000053.1, from coordinate 4,233 downwards.
ATTAGAGTATATAATTGCATCTGTACCATCCAGACCAAAGCTGAGTGATTGCCCACCACCATCGTAGTAATCCCCTTCTAATGAAGTTATCTCACCATCAGCATAGAAGATATCATTTCCACGGCCACCGAAAGCAACATCAACTCCAGTGCCTGGAATTAATGTATCATCGCCGGAAAGATTAGAAGCTGGTGCGACTGCCCCGGCACTTTCCCATAAGCGTTCACCAGCATCCATGTCATAAACAATTCCGTCACCATAAAGAGCATCGTGTCCATCAAGACCAATCAGGACATTGTTCCATGCGTTCCCTATAAGGGTATCACCACTCGAAGTATCGGCAGTACCAGTGACATTTTCTATGACAGTATAGTAAGCAATAGAAACATTCTCCATTGCCAAGCCCTCAGCTCTGACTCCACCGTCAAAGTCTTCATCATACGCCTTTCCAATAGAACTGAAATGGCCCTGTCGTAGATCAACAATCACAGCGTCACTGAAGTCAGAAGCGTCAATATGATCTTCACCTCCACCATCCCATATCGTATATATAAAAGCATTGTTATCAGCATCACTAGCGAATGCCCCAAACTTATCATACTCTGTATCAAGAGAACGTGTTGTGTAGTTTTTACCATAGATATCTTGAATTGCTGCAATATCCATCAATTGTAATCCGTTTGGATTGTAAACGCTTTGAAACACTCCAAGATCGATTTCAGTCATTCCATCTGCATTTACGTACGACATAATTGTGTATTTTTTATTGTTTATAGCCGTGCCATTCAGATAAGCATCACCTTTTAAGCCCATTGCATGGCCGAGCTCATGAAGAATATTCCAAAATTCGGTATTATCATCAGTTGATAGGTCTGCGTTTAAGATAATATCCCCGTCTCTCTTTTCATCTATTCCTGTTTCTTCATACCCCCATGTTCGGCCACCCACATTACTGGGCGCACCTGTAAACACGTCCGAGCTTAAATCATTCTGATAAATAACAATGTCTGCTTCATCAATGGCACTATCGTTAAAGTTTACATTGGCTACATCACTGAAAAACACTGAGTATGTGTAATCATAAGAAGTATTATTATGCAATATGGTGTCAATGATTTCCTGCTGCTCTGAGGTTACACTAGAAAAGTGATCATATTCTTCATCCGTTGTGGAGTAATACCCTGTCGACAGGAGGATCGCAGCCGTTGCTGGTGTTTCATAGTTTATTGTATAAAAATCATTACTATCTTTAGTTTTTGGATAAACCAGATTATCTGAAGAATCGTTATCCGGAAGATTGGTGTAATTATATGGCCTTTTTAAAAGTGAATAATTTGAATAAACAGGCATAATGGTTCTCCTATGAAGTCCGTAAATGATTTTACCTCAAGAAGAAGCCGTTAGTGATCCTCCTTAAGATTTTTTAAAAACAAAGTCACACAGAACGACTCAGTTACGCTGAATTTTTGAATTTAAAAAAGTATCGGATACAAAATTTAAATACAAACTTTATTTTGCGATCACAATAAAATCGTCAAAGTAAGTGTAGCCATCTTAATCATCAATGATGCCGTTAATGCTACTCCTCCACCCTAAACATATCACTGCAACAACGATCTAATTCTTTCTGATTTGAATAGGTCTTGCGGCGTATCAAACTGATGCGCTTCCCATCCAAATTTAATCGCGCTGTCAACAACATCCTGATTGTCGTCAAAGAAGATGATTTCTTCTTTGGGCTCAGGGTGTAATCGTTCTATTTCTTCATAAAAGCACATATCTGGCTTAAGCGCTCCCAGTCTGGCTGCATAAAAAATATCTGTAAAATATTTTTTGAAACCGATGTCTTCCATGAGATAGTTAGCACGCACATGCTCTTGGTTGGTAGCAATGAAAAGCTGAATTCTTGGGCATTTTGAAAGAGTTTTAACATATGCAATCAGCTCGTGGTTTATATTGGCATCTCTCTCCATCCAGTAATTTATTAGATGTTGGGGGTTATCATGGTAGCCGATTTGTGGAAGAATTTCCTGTAAGGCCTCACTGAGGCTTTTCTTGCCGATCAGCACTTGATGCACAAAAGGTCCATGAATGAACAGTTTTTTAAAATCGCTGCGCTTGATATTAAAATCAGCTTCTAAGTCTTCATCCCAGCATTTCTGAAATTCAGGTTTTGCGTGATAACCGTGTATGAGAACCCCATCAACATCAAAAAGGATAGTTGTCATCAATATTACTCCAATGTAAACAGGCCGCTTTAAAGCGGCCTGTTTACATTAACCAATCATAGAATTACTGTCTAACGATTGTCCGGTCGCGCCTCACTTAGAACTTTCACGTTCCTCTCCTCCTAACTCACTTTTTGATAGTAGTAATCTTATTGTTTTACACTTTCTTTTAAAATAGCCGCTATTTCAGATTGATTGTACTTAGAAGCTACATCTAGAGGTGTCTCTCCTTTATTGTTTTTAACATTATTTGTTGCACCCCCATTAAGCAATAACTTCAATACTGTTATTTTATTGTAGAGTACGGCAGCATGCAGAGCGGTATTTCCTGTCGGATCTTTTATATTAGGGTCCGCACCCTTATCTAATAACATTTTGATCACTTCTAGATTTTCATCTTTAATCGCTAATGTCAGAGATGTCCAACCATAATTTGTCTTCGCATCAACGTTCCCCTCTAGGGCTATTATGGTGTCAATCGCCTTTGTCCGTTTGTTCATAGTGGCTAAGTGCAAAGGTGTAGATCCCTGTTTGTCCGTTACATTTATATCAGCACCTGCTTTTACCAGAGCCTTGATCTCATTAACATTTCCTTTAGCAGCTGAATAATGAAGGGGGGCTAAACCTTTATTATCATCTTTAGCATCGATATCTGCCCCAGATTTTCGTAATATATTTACTGCTTCATGTTGTCCTTTTATTGCCGCAATATATATAGGCGTTTCACCTTTAGTGTTTTTTACATTTATATCAGCACCCGCTTTTACCAAAGCCTTGATTACATCAGCACGTCCTGTAGCAGCTGAATAATGAAGGGGTGTCATACCGTCGTTATCAACTTTGTTAATATCTGCCCCAGATTTTATTAAAGCAGTGATGATCTCAGTATGTCCTTGGACTGCTGCATAATGAGTGAAATTTGCACCATCATCGTTAGCTTTGGCATCGATATCTGCCCCAAATTTTCGTAATATATTTACTACTTCATGATGTCCTTTTATTGCCGCAATATATATAGGCGTTTCACCTTTAGTGTTTTTTACATT
>DCKO01000053.1:0-651 GCA_002320665.1 Micavibrio sp. UBA1672 | reverse complement strand
TTCACCTTTAGTGTTTTTTACATTAACATCTGCTCCTGAACTAAGCAGAATCTTTACAGACTTTACCTTCCCTGTACTGGACGCATAATAAAGGGGTGTTAAACCTTGTTCAGCCGAAAGATTTAAGCCAGCGCCTAAATCTATTAATTTCTTTAGTGACTCAGTTTTCTCTAAAGCCGCAGCTATTATTAAGGGCGTATAACCGCTATGATTTGATGCATTAATATTTGCCCCAGATTCAACTAGAGCTTCGATTGCGTTCGGATGGTTATTGGTTGTGGCAAGCAGTAAAGGTGTTAAACCGATATCATTTGTAGAATTAAGTTTCGCATTTCCTTCGACCAAGATTTTGATTGTGTCTGCGTGGCCATAAAGAGCAGCGCTGTGAAGAGGTGTATAACCGTTTTTACCTGAAATATTAATGTCGGCTCCTGCTTCTATTAAAATTTTTACCGCATCTACATGCCCTTTATAAGATGCACGGTGAAGGGCTGTATCTCGATCATATTTTGCATTTATGTCGGTTGTTTTATATTCAAGTAATCTTTCTATAGTTTCAACATCTCCGTTCATCGCTGCAATATGAAGAGATGGAAAGGGCTGTATCTCTTGAGCATGAGTGCCAGTGCAAATCAAAAAGATGAAGGAAAT
>DCKO01000011.1 GCA_002320665.1 Micavibrio sp. UBA1672 | reverse complement strand
ATTACAACGACACATAAACCGGCAACAGATATGGGGTACTTACTGCATAAAAGCCCTGATAATCTGCACAGCAAAACTTTGAACTTCGGCACGGCCTATACATTAAGTGGAGAATGAAAAAATGAAAATGGAAGATTTAGAAAAGTGCTGGAAAGACAACATAGATACTATAGATGTTGGTCGCAAGATTTTTGAGAGCATCATTAACGATGAAAAACCTGTTTGGGCATCAAATATCTTAGGGAACTGTTACAAAAAACAGCAATCATCCGTCCAAGAAATTGACGATATTTTGCAAATTGCAAAGCAGCAATCAAAATAGTATAGCAGATCAGGCTTTTCAGGCGCTAAGAAAACGCAGTATAGTTGAAAAAACCGAAGCTCTGAAATCCTTATTAAGCGTTGCAGAAAAAGCGGCAAAAATCACATTTAATGCCTCATACTCAAGGCCACCGTATGATGCTAATTCCGGCTGGAAACTAGTTTTAAATGCTAGAGATTATTGCGAGTGTTTAAAAGATAAAGATTTTACTGATTTAGTTTGGAAAAGTATTGCAGAGGACCACAAACAATGACCAGAACACTTAAAATACCGGAATTATCATTAGTTGTACTGGTCAGAGCAAGCGGCTCCGGCAAGTCTTCTTTTGCGCGCAAGCATTTCAAGGATACAGAAGTCATATCCTCTGATTATGGCCGCGGCCTTGTTTCCTTAATCTCATAAAGAAGATAATGGACGCACTTCATCCACGGGGCAAGCCCCATGGTTTTTTCGTGCCTATAAAAAAAACCTGTTATTTCCCTGTTAAACAGGGAAACCCGGGAGATTCGAAAAAAGCCTGTAGAGAAAAATGGCGGTTTGGAGGCAAGAAACAGAATTCTCCGCGTTTACCAGAAAATTTGGATACGCCAAATCCCGCAATATGCGGGCTTTGTAGCGGTAAATTCTCCGAGTGTCTTGAATTGAAGGGGGTATCCTTAATTTTTTGATTTTAACTAATTGTTTTTCAATTATATTAAGATAAATGAACTTTGGATATACCCCCATAAATACCCCCATTTTCAATTTCATTACCTGAAATTCTTTCAATAACTTAACCATTTTTGAAAGGAAAAATTATGTCTGAAAACTTGGATGAAATATACCACTCGTGCAATGAGGCCTTTATAGATTTTCTTGGTGGATTTATTGGGATCAGAGAAGAGGCATTAAACCGATTATTAAACATGACGCCCCTGCAACGTTATTTTCTAGCAGAACATTGTAAAAATAGTGAGTTGGAAGAATTAAGCCATATCAGAAAACTTCAAAACTCTATCAAACGATATAAGAAAATTATGTATGCCATAGAAAATCAGGGTGTAGATTGGGAAAAGCTGAGTAAGGCTTTAAAAGGTGATTTTTCTTATAAAAATTTTATAGCTTTTATAAATATGCCTCCATCTAAATCCCTTCCAAAGATGCTTGCAGCATGAGTGATAAATCGGCTTTTGTCATCGCGTATTTCGCGGTGGCGATTTCCGGCATGATTATGGGTTTATTTATCGGCTGGATGATATGGGGGTAAAAGCCCCCGTATTTCTTTTCTTTAGACCCCAAAATAATCTTGTTGTTTTAAACATGTTAACTTGCTGATATTTCATAATATTAGATAACTTACTTATCTTATTTATTCTTATTATTTAATAAGACACTCTCGCTGTTCTTCGCTGTATTAATAGCGGAGTTTCCTAACAATTACGCGCGCGCGTATTGCTCCAATAATATAATTTGAAATCGTCCGGCACAAAGACGGGTAACTGCATCCAAACAAGAATCCGTTGGGGGTGGGGCATAGGGGTATCTTAGGGTTGCTCAAAACCTTAGTCTAAACTTAGTGAACATGGATGGGTAAGCAAAACCTCAGTTTTTTGATAAATCCTGATTATTTTTTAAAGCTATTATTTTTTCAAAGGTCATTATTTTCTTTCAATAAGTTGCCATTGTTAAACAGTGTCCCACTGCTGTTGAATTATACTAAAATTTATATGAGTTTTAAATATTCTATTTATATGACTGTGTGGTCGATCTAGAAATTATTATGCAGATTTTTGTTCATTGTTTTGATTATCTGTTCTGATTTGCTCCAGAAATTGATCTACAGAGTTTTTCAAGCCTTCTGATAGTTTAGAAACTTCTTTTGCAGCATCCAAGACCGCATCAGCAGAAGATCCGGCTTCTCCGGCGCCGCGTTGGACTTGCACAATGATTTGTGCGACTTGCTGGACGCCTTGAGAAGCTTCTGCGATACTGCGCACGATTTCGGTATTCGTCGCATTCTGCTCTTCTACTGCAGCTGATACACCTGTTACGGAGCCATCTATTTCTGAAATATTGCCTATAATGCGCTGCATGGCTTCCACGGAGGCTTGTGTGGCATTTTGAATTTCACTGATGCGTGTTTCGATTTCCTCGGTTTTTTGTCCAGTTTCATTTGCCAGTTTTTTTACCTCATCGGCGACAACTGCAAAGCCTTTACCTGCCTCGCCAGCTCGTGCTGCCTCAATCGTTGCATTCAGGGCTAACAGGTTTGTTTGTTCGGCGATATCTTTAATGGCGGTAACAACCTCTCCTATATTTCCTACTAACTCATTTAAATTACTAACAGTTTGATTAGCATTTTCTGCATTGCTTGCTGTATCGTTTGATTTAGCTGATGCGCTGGAAATTTGAGAAGCAATTTCAGAAGCGCTAGCGGTCATTTCTTCCATAGCAGATGCTACAGTACTTACATTAGAACTTGCTTCTTCGGCGGCAGATGCAACAGTGGTGCTGGACTGGGTAGTCTCATCGGCTATATTGCGCATACCTTCTGCAGTTGACTGAAGTTCAGTAGAGGCAGAAGCAAGGGAGTTGACCATGCCTCTAACTTGGTTGTCGAACCTATCGGCCAAATCAAACATCATTTGTCGCTTTTCTTCTTCGCTATGAATTTGTGCTTCCAGTGCTTTTTGTTCTATTTGTTTGCGTTCAATCAGGCCTTGCTTGAAAACTTCAATGGAACGGGCCATACCACCAATTTCATCTTTGCGTTCAGTACCGAAAACATCAACATTCTCATTACCGCTTGATAATTCCTCCATGACAGTACGTGTATTTTTAATGTTAATGAGCAAGTCTTTGAGGATGATATAAGTCAATAGAAGTACGGTAATGATAAGGATGCCCAAAACAAATAAATAAATATTTCTTTGTGTGGCGGCATCTCGAGCACCATTTGCAGCCAATATCGTTACTTCTTCAGCTAAATGATTTTCGATTTCTTTTAGAATATTAATTTTTTTTGTAATGGTTTTAAACCAGTATTCGCCGCTAATGGTTTCTGCAGATGAATAAACCCCATCTGCAGATTTTAGGGCTATATCCCGCATTTTCTGAACTTCGGTTATTAAAGGGTCTGCTGTTTTTTTGTTGTAGAAGTTATTTTGTTCTTCTGTTGCATAGCTCAAAAATACGGACATATATGTATCTTGAACTAGAATAAGGCTTTTGAATTTATCAAGCAGAATGGTGTTCCACCCGCCTCCAAAACCCGCGGAGCCAACGGCACGTTCTATTCCGGCACGTTCTTTTGATTGCATGAAGTAAAGATATGCGGAGACATTACGCAAAATTTTTGGATCTTCCGCAACCAAGAGTGATTCCGCCGTAATATTTAGGAATTTTGCGTTCATATTAGTATAATAACCGACGACTTTGGGTAAGGGCAGGGCAAGGTCGGATATTTTAGAGCGCATATTTTCAATTTTTGTCAGATCGTCTAGAGCTTTTTGAAGTTGTGTATTATATCTTTTGCCAAAATCTGTAGTATTGATTTGAGATAGGACCAGTTGTAAGTTTTCAAGCTTTTCATTCGTGCTCAGGCGTTGTTTAGGCAGGATATCTTGGAATTTTTTTCCTTTTGAATTTGTAAAGCCTGCTGATGCGCCTCGTTCTTTTTGCAATTCGTGAACTAGATTACTGGCTGCAACAGATATACTCATCAGTTCAACCAGACTATTTTGGCGTGTTGATTGTTTATGCAGTTCTGAAACTTTTATCTCAGCCAAGACCAGCATGGTAAGAATAGGAACTATTACAATGAATAGCAGCTTGTTTTTAATAGAAACGTTTTTTAAGAAGGAAATATCCATAGAGTGTTTCTCAATATTGTTTGTAAAAATTATTACGCAGTACGAAGATAGTCTCTTTTAAAAGATGCAAAGACTATTTGTTTGATAATTTAGAATTTTGTGCCGATTTGTATCCAGAATTTTTGTGTATCCACATATGGTGCATCCTCAGCTTCATAATCAGCGTATTTCAGCAAGATATCAACTTTTTTGAAAGGTTGCCCTGTATTAGGCAGTTTAAAAGATTTTCCAGCAGAAATATCAAATTCATTGCCGTAGTCTCCATTTTCTTTACCATCAAAATTATGATAAGTGGCTGCTAATTTCAAACCATCCAGAAATGTATTATCGCCGAATTTATATGCTGCTGAAATATATGTGTCTTCCAGACCATTTGCTGGCGTGGCTAGGAAAATATCAGCCCAACCATTAAATTTATGAAGTGTGGCTAAAGGGGTACGGAATGAGTTCGTACCATCACCTTCCAAGACTTCGTAACCGGCGCCAATCGTAAAACCGTGACCGGATATCTTGGGGGCGATGTGGTAATAGTTTTCATCGTAATTTAAGGTGCTATTGCCGTGATCTTCCTGCATTGCTGCTTCTGCTTCGTAAGAAAAAGTCCAATCATCATTAATTGGCATGTTGCCTGTCAGGCGAAGACCGTATGTTTTATTGGATTGATTGGCAGAGGCGGCTGTTAGGCCAGCTATATTGTCAAAATCTATCCAGTACCCATATCCTGTAATATTAAGCCAATCCTTAAACTTATAGGATATATTCGCTAGATGAATACCACCTTCCAAATCGTCAGGCGGAGTACTACCTTCAAATATTCGGTTTACAGTATCAATATAGGTATATTGCGCTTTTAGGTTTTCCAAAAATGTGTTTGTGATTGTTAAGGCATCAAAGGTCTGATCATTTTGACGCCAGCCTACAGTTCCGATAAAACGGTGATTATCAAGATTAATGAACTGGCGACCAAGCTTTACTTCTGTGTCAGGAATTCCGGTATATGATACCCAGAGCCTATTAATTTGCGCTGTGTCAGGATCAGCCACTGTTGAAAATGTTGTTTGTCCGTTATCAAGAGAATTAAAATCTTCATCACCAAAATGCTGGACAACCTGCCCCTCAATTAAGCCACCTAAATTATTGTAAATGCCGGTTTTAAACCCAATATTGGTTCTTATCGTATGGGCGTTAGCATCATTGAGCGCATTATCTTGCTCAACATGCTCGTAACGGTAACGGATTTGGCCAAAGAACTTCCCATCTTTAATAAGAAGTTCGGAGTCATGGTCACTTGTTGCCGCGTTTGCCAAAGGTGAAAGTAAAAGGGAAACACAGAATATACAGAATAAAATTCTTTTATTCATTACTAAATCCTCACACATTTAGATTGCGGTATATTTTCATTATTTATTTGAGAAAGCAACCACTAGAAAATAAATTTTTAGGTGATTTTATTTTTGCTACCAAGACGTATTATCCTAATTCTTTTCTTAAGTAAATTGTTGTTTAACGTTTCATTTTTGAATAGCTCGCCCGTTTCGCTTCACGGGCTTGGGATAGTATTTCCCTATGGTATATATATGTTACGGCAATTAAAACCACACCCATATGGTATATATCTATATACTGTACCTCTGGTGAAACCGTTCACTCTCCACACAAGTCTTTAGCGTACCTGAGATGAAACCGTTAAGGGGGTTTACTCTCCACAGGGGTTTTTAGTGTACCCCATATGAAACCGTTGTGGGCACGAGATGAAACCGTGTTTTAAATTTTTGCACTCTCATGTGCAGAAAGACATACTGAATACAAATACTCTGGGTCTACATCTAAACCATGCGAAATATTAAACGACATAGTATTATAACCATACTCATTCTGGCCAAACACCCAAGTTTCCCCCAGCCCCTTTTTATACTTTGTTTCATTTTTAGGTATAAGCTCTAAGTAAGTACATTTCCCTGCATAATATGGCTCTGTTCTCTCAGCCAGCTCTATTTTTTTAATATCATGCCAAGAAATAAAATCACTGCCAGAAGGTTTTAATAATTCGCTTTTAATGCCCTTTTCAAAGATAATTAAAATTGCTGTTTTCCTGTCCAATGTAAGCTCTTTAATAGCTATATATAGAAATGGCATAACACAAAGCGCAATAGAAAAAGCTATGGGAACGTTTGAATAATATCGTGTGAATGCCGCAAAGAGCAAGGAAATCATAAGAAGGGAAAATAATACTCTTTTCCATTTTAATGACTTGCCTCTGCTAACTTCTAACAGTAATCGCCCATATTCTTGCATAAAACATGCAACCTTTCAAAAATCAAACTTCTTGTTGTTTTATATCACTGTGATCTTTGATTGCTAGTTTTTCCACTCATTCGTGGGTGGTTTGTTGTCGTATCTTTCATGCGTGACAATCCAGTGATTGGAAACGCGGTGCTTGTTTTTAAAGCCCGCAAATACGGCGATTTTAATAAAGCCCTTTTCCTCTAGCTCTTTGAAGGCTCTCGATGCAGTGGCTTTTGAAATCTTACAAAATTTGGCGGCTTCTCGGCAAGAAAGGGGTATCTTACCGTTATTTGTGCCGTTATAGCGGCGCATGATTTCTGTCCATACACAGCGAGCATTCGGGCTTAGGGAATGCCACGCTGGGCTATCCATCATGTCATGACGTAGCATTACGAAGTTATGGCCTTTTGTGCGGCCTTTGCTTTTCTGATAATTTCCCATGAGTTTTCGGAGTCCATAAAAAGGGGCAGGAAAACCCCATCCTTGTTGATTTATTCAATATCTATTATTTCGACTGGGGTATGCAGGATATATCGCCCATGCCAGCCTTCATCGTGTTCTTCCCGTATGGTCTGGATATCAAGCCCGAGCTTTCGCAAGTCATGGATATAGGCGGCTAACCTCAAAGCCCATGTCTGGGATATTTCATAGGCTGTCACGCCATGCCTGCCATTACTGACCAGAGCTGCAAGGGTCTTGGCAGCTTTGCCTGAAACTTCCATATGTTTGGCAATGCCATCAAACCAAGCGATAAATTCAAGTTGAGTTTTGACAAGTTTTCCCATCGGCTAACCCCCAGTTTTATTGAGGTTAGAGGGCTTGCCTTTATGCTTGGCAGCTTGAAACGGGTTTTTGCCCATCCGGTATGGCCATAAGGGGCAAGAGGTGCAAACGCATTTGCGCACCTCTCTTGCCTGAAAAGCACAACAATCTAAGCACTTTTTACGAATGATTTGTGCGAGTGGTAGGTTACTATGCCCAGATTGTTTAAGTGAAAAAATCTCCGTATTTTTAGGGTGTTTTCCGATTAAATGCCCGTTTTCGTATTCCAGTAAGGGGTTATTATTTTCGTCTGTATCTTTGGAATTGATACAAGGGTTTCCTTTGGCTATGCTCATAAGCATTCCTTTCTATTTATCTACTTTTAATTAAGAATTAAGCCGTTTCAGAGTGTTGCGAAGCTACTGGGGCGGCTTTTTATCGTGTTACATATTAAGTTTTGTTAAGCTTCCATAGCTTTGCGCCATTCATTCTCGGCTTCGGCGGTGATGATTGTCCGGTTTCCGATTTTCATTATGCGCGGGGCTTTGCCCTGTTTCAGCAACTTGTAAAAGAAGCTCTGGCTAATGTTATTGTTCTGGCAAAATTCAGAAACGGATTTTGCGGGGGTGTTTTGGGTCATGTGCTGTATCTCCATAAGGTTGTTTATCTGTATGGAGAGCGTTGCATGAAATTTAAAGTATGTCATGTTAATGAAGGGGTATGAAAGTGAGTGGTTTCGTACCTATTTTATAAACGCAAGCCAGCCTTTTTCATTTTGTTTCCTAATTCACCTAATGGATAAGACCTTTCTAGCTCATGCAATGCGACATTAAATATATTGAACCAATCTTCGTTACTTGTGCTAGTTAGTTCCTCAGCATAACCATTTACGACATCAAAAAATTCTCCAATATCTAAAAGCTTAAGCTCGTCATGAATAATAGATATAATTGCCTCCTCGGAAAAATTTGGATGCTCACTCCTTGTTGTTTCCAATAAATCTGCAACCCATTCGATACCTACGCACTCCTCTTTTACTTCGGGATATTTTTTTAATAACTCTTTTTCCCACTTCTTTATAGAATCATAAGTAACTCCACATTCCTCAGAGACTTTTGTTTGGGCTGCAATTTTTTTCCAACCACTACCACATAGCTTATAAACATGCTTAACTGCTGCAATTTTTAAAAGTTTAAGAGTATTTGGTTGTCCTTGTGCTCTAGATTTAGATGGTTGAAATAAATCTTCTACTTCTCCTTCATTTAGTGCTATCAAACCTTCACTAAGGTATTTATGCCATTCCGAGTCTCTTGCAATAAAATGAGTAAAAATAATATCACTAATAGCTCTTCTATGAATCGCCAAGGGGTCTTTATTAGGCATGCCATTATCATCAATATTATTTTTATGATAAATATTAAATACTGTTTCCTCTGCCCACTCTGTTAAAATTTTTCCAAGCATTCCAAAAGCAGTAAGGGCTTTTCCAGCGCCACTAATAGCATCAAAAGTGGAGTCATTATCCAATGATGATTTATTTTTTCCATGTAAATCAATAAGCTCATCTATCAAAGAATAAATTTCGTTAATTGTACTTTCATCCAAATTTTTGTTTGTAGAGGCTGCATTGTCTTTTGAGCTTTTAATCATCCCCCAAACCTCACCTTAACAACCTGACCATGACTTCCTTGTGCGTCCACGTAATCTGCCCATTCCTGCATCATCTTTTTACGTTCTTTTAGAAAATCGGCGCGGTCATAGGCTTTATCGACTTTGTTCTTGGGGCTGTGTGCAAGCTGTCTATCGACAACTTCATGCCTATAGCCTAATTCTTGTTTGATTGTACTCATGGCTAAGGCTCTAAAACCGTGGCCGGTCATTCGCCCCTGATAACCCATGCGTTTGATTGCGCCCAGTATCGTATTATTACTGATTGATTGCTTTGGCCGGACAGGGCTGGGGAATACCAAAGGCCAATGCCCCGCTATTTCCTTTTGATCTTTCAGAATATCAATGGCCTGATTCGATAAGGGAACGATATGTTCTTTTCCCATCTTCATACGCTCGGCTGGGATAACCCATTCTTTCTTATCAAAGTTGATTTCATCCCACCGCGCATTGATTAACTCATTCGTACGCACAAAGGTAAGCATAAGCAGCTTGATAGCATTCATGGTGTTCCGGTATAGCCGCGCATCATTCTTTTCCAGCTTTTGCAGGAAGGCCGGAAACTCTTTGATATCCAGAGCTGCATAATGGGTTTGCTTTTGCGGCTTTAATGCCCCCTTGATATCAGCAGAAGGGTCACGCACTGCGCGGCCTGTAGCAATCGCATAGCGAAAAACTTCCCCGCATTTTTGTAATTGGCGTTTTGCTATTTCAATGGCTGGGCGGCTTTCTATCTTGCGAATCGTCTGGAGCAATAAAGGCGGCTCGATCTGGTCTATCGGGAAGTTTCCGATTTCAGGAAAGATATAAGTTTCCAGCCGCGTTAAAACCCCATCGGCATAATTCTTTGACCATTTGGGGGTATTTATCTCATGCCACTCGCGGGCTATTGCCTCAAACGTATTGGCCGAACTAGCCTTTGATAGTGCCCTTTTCTTCTTTTGCTCTAATGACGGGTCGATACCCCCAGCGATTAAATCCCTTGCTTTCTGGCGCTTTTCACGGGCTTTGGCCAAAGAAACCTCTGGATATACCCCCAGCGCCAAAAGCTTTTCAGTGCCATTAATACGGAACTTTAACCGCCAATACTTTGCCCCGTTTGGCCGGACATCCAGATACATACCCCCACCATCGGCCAGTTTATAAGGCTTTTCCTTGGGCGCTGCGCTCTTGCATTTGATATCTGCAAGCTTCATTTGGGGGTATCAACTTTCTACCTGTTGAAATATACCCCCTAATGTACCCCCAATTTTTATAGATGTAAATGTAATCCTATAGAGTTGCATCCACAGACATAGAAACAAAATCCTTTGTAGTCCTTGCTTTTAGTGATATATGTGGGGTTGGAAGAATTTCCGTGCAGAGAAAAATGGTGGTGGGGGTAGGATTCGAACCTACGTACGCTTACGCGGGCGGAGTTACAATCCGCTGCCTTTAACCACTCGACCACCCCACCACGGGGATATGATTAGTTACGGTTAAAAACACGTGAATGTGAAAAAACGGTATTTTGCTTTTAATGTCAAGTGTGCAATGATCTAAAATTGAAAAAAAGAACAATAATACAGAGACACCAAATCATATGCACATATTATACGGTTTTCATTCTGTTCATGAAGCATGGCTCAATCCGCAGAGAAAAATTGAGGCTTTATACATGCTTCCCAATGCACAGAAAGGGTTTGAAGATAGTTTGGAACTGGCGCGGCAGAAAGGGTTGAAGCGCCCAAAGGCGATTATTGTCGATAAAGGTAAATTTGATAAGTTATTGCCTAAAAACGCCGTGCATCAGGGGCTAGCTATTAAATGCGCCCCCTTGGAAGAATCTGATTTGCAGGATTTTATTATAAAATCTCATTCGCAGGATGCCAGCAGGCTCGTGATACTAGATCAAGTTACAGACCCACATAATATTGGCGCGATTATAAGAAGTGCGTGCGCGTTCGGGATTGACGGTATTATTTTACAAAAGAAACACGCCCCTATTCTGGATGGTGTTTTAGCAAAAGCTGCTTGCGGTGCAATTGAGCATGTGCCTGTTGCTTATGTGACGAATCTCAATCGCACTATTGAAGAACTACAAGATTCGCTTTTTACAGTCTTTGGCCTGGACAGTGAAGCCGAGCATGACATTCATATCACCCCAAAAAATGAAAAACTTGTTTTAATTCTTGGCGCGGAAGGCACATGCCTGCGTCAATCTTTGCGGAAAAAATGTGATTTTATGGTTAAACTTCCAACTTCTGGCCCTATTGCCAGCTTGAATGTTTCAAATGCGGGAGCGGTTGCTTTTTATGCCATGACATTAGATGTTTCGAAAAACTAATTAAGGTTTTTATTATATAAAGCAGATTTTTTTTGACATACGCCAAGAGTTATTGTTAGTATTGAAATCAGAAGGAAAAAATAAGCTCTTGGGGAAAGAAAATAATTATAAAAATGTTTGGAATTATTAGCTGTTGCTCTCTTATAACTTTTGCTTTATTAAGCTTGTACAAGACAAGAGGGAAAGCTGCAGAGGTCAGAATTAGAAATCGGTCACGTAAGTCCACAAAGAGTTTTGATCGAGTTCTTTAACGGTTCAACCCGCTGCTGACGAAAGTATCTGGTAGTTTCGTCAGCTTATCACCCCAACCTCAAAGGCCCCGTGCTTTGTGCCGGGGCTTCTTTTTGCCTGGAATTTGGTATAAATTTTGTTTGGATAAGTTCGTTTATACGCCTTTAATTTAAAGATATTATTAAGATTAGCATTATATAATGTTTATAAGTGTGGAGGGATTTCTGTGCATTCTTGCGCCTTTCCCAATCCATTTAGGGCAATTTTAAACACGGTATGGGAATGTCATCCTACTTAAAGGCCATTGATACGAAAGAACCTGAAAAGGATATTGCATTGGAATCAAAACCAAGAGCAAAATATAGTAATATTCTTGTTTCTTCTCCTACCAAAATCTGGAAAAGTAAGGTCAGCTGGCGCGTCGCCGCAACTGCTTTCTTAACAATCATGTTAATCCAAACATTAGTTTTGAATTTAGGCAGCATTGAAAGATATCGCCTTGAGCAAATAAATTCCTTAAAAGAACAAGCCCGTATGACCATTATTTCCATCTCGGAAAGATCTGGTGCCCTTCCGATCTCTGAACGATACGCCTTCCGCCTTCTGGACACAACTAATATCACTGGATTATCCATTTATGACTACCACAATAATTTTCTGAAAGGGTACGGCAATCCAACAAAGTTAGTTCCCACAATTGAAAATCTTAAAAGCAGTGTCCTAAGCGATGATGGCAATACGTTGGAGATTGTCTTTGGCGGCTCGGAAGTCAATATACAGAATAAATTCCGCCTTGTTGCCCAAGTTTATGCTGGTGACATTCAACCTCGCATTAATGAGTTTGTTTGGAATAACATTATAGTTATGTTCATTTTGTCCCTGCTTGTGACAAATGTTTTGATGATTGCGCTTGGAAAATGGCTTTTGGAGCCTATGCTCTTCATGAAAGAGAATTTGATAGCGGCTTTTAAAAACCCTGAAAATCCAGACATTGCCAAATCTCCCTTCAGCCCAACTGATGAAATGGGGGCTGCAATTGAATTGACACAGAAACTAATTTATCAGAATGCAGAGAATATTAATAACCTCAAAAGTACAGCTGAAGATAAAATACATAAACTAGCTTATTATGACACTTTGACTGGTCTGCCCAATCGGTCTTTATTTGTTCAAAACCTTGCTGAAGCAGCAAAACTCACCTCTAGCAGTGAACAAAATCATTTTGCGGTTGTGACTTTGGATCTGGATCACTTCAAAGATATCAATGATTCTATGGGTCATAATGTGGGTGATGCTATTTTACGTGCCGTTGGTAAACGCCTTCGTACATCCATGCCACAGAGCTCTTTTGTCTCGAAAATGGGAGAGGATGAATTTGCGATTATGACCCCTCTAATTAGAGATACATTAAGCGCACGAGACGTAGCGGAACGTGTCATTGGTATCATCCGTTCAGAGCCATTTAAGGTCTTTAATGAAGAATTCCAGATTCGCGCCTCTATCGGAGTATCAACTTTTCCAGATGATAGTGCTGAGCCTGATGTTGTTCTAAAAAATGCGGATATTGCCCTTAACCGCGCCAAGGAAGAAGGCCGTGATACAATCAAAGAATATTCTGAAGATTTTGATCGCGCCGTTCAAGAACGTTTCCAGATGTTACGCGACCTACGTTATGCCCTAGAGAACGATCAGCTACGTTTGTTTTTCCAGCCACAATTAGATCTTAAAACTGGTCAAGTTATTGGTGCAGAAGCCTTGCTGAGATGGTGGAAAGCCGATAATAGCAAAGAAGGCGGTACATTCATTTCCCCCGGTGTTTTCATTCCGGTAGCCGAGCAATCCGGCCTTATTGTCCCTATTGGTCAATGGGTCTTGAAAAAAGCCTGTGAGACCGCCGCTAAATTCCGTGAAGAATATGGTCTAAATCTTCGTTTTGCAGTCAACGTCTCTGGTAACCAATTCGTACAAAGCGATATATGTGAAAATGTTGCTACCGCCCTAGCAGAAACAGGTATCCCTCCGGAAATGCTTGAATTGGAAGTTACAGAAAGTGTCTTCATGGATGACATCAAGCAGACCGTTAATATTCTCCACAACTTACATGCTCTTGGTGTCGAACTTGCCATTGACGACTTTGGAACAGGCTATTCTTCCTTGTCATACCTCAGTCAATTCCCGATTGACCGCCTGAAGATTGACCAGTCCTTTATTCGTCAAGCCCTGAACGATAAAGAAAATGCTTCTATTGCCCGCACGATTATTAATCTGGGGCACTCACTGAACCTTAAGGTTATTGC
>DCKO01000009.1 GCA_002320665.1 Micavibrio sp. UBA1672 | reverse complement strand
ATATTGCCCATCCTCTATGGCTGGTTTACGCTGGACACGGCGCTTTAGGGCTTTATCGCCTAATAATTGATCACGAATATAGGTTCCCAATGGGCGGCTTCCGGCGCAGTCTTCCAGATAGGCCCGTTCTTCGGGGGCAAGCCGGATGGAGAACGGGGCAAACGCCTTATGGTTGGGCTTGGCTGGTATCGAGCCAGAAGGCGCGACAGGGTTAAAAACATCGCTCAGAATCGGGGGTTGTACGTTTTGTGGGGTCATAATTGCGGCCCCCTATGATCCGATTTGTCCTGTTCTTCACTCAGTTGCGGAACATGGTGTTCCAGATAGCTATTCCACTCGGCCAGTGTGTTAAACAGGTCTTCGCAGTTTTCCATGCCCAAGGACTGGTGCGGGGTATCTGGAATGCCCTTGTCGCTACTGCCTGTTTCTGCTAGAAACTCCCCATTAGTGTTCGAGTTTGGCCCCGTATCGGGCACCATTTTATTATTTATTCCAATTAATCTTTTGATATTCTTTTTTTAGCTTTTGTGCCTTTGATGGGTTGATGGATGCTATATAGGCAATCTTGCCTCTTAAGTGCTCTTTGAAATTTTTATGCTTACCTATGTTTTGTGATGATGCTCCTTTTTTGATGCAATTATGCAGAATTGCTTTTATTTGATCGTAGTCATCTCGGCGTATATTGGGTTGCTTGTTTACAACTATTCCAACCAGAGATTGTTGTTGTGATTTTGTAGACGTGTAAGTTTTATTGTGATTGATTTGAAAGCCCTGATCATCGGCAATTTGTTCAACCATTTTCCTAAAATGGGCTGATTTTTTAAGAGATGAATTATTGCTGGAAAAAGCTAGATCATCAGCATACCGCGAGTAGTTTATTCCTAGAGAAGTAGATAGTCCCTCCAGTCTATTGTCTAACTTATAACAAACTAAGTTGGCTAAGGCAGGTGAAGTTGGGGCTCCTTGAGGAAGGTGTGCTTGGGTTATTATCTTTTGGTTTTGCCATGACAGTTTTTGGAAGTTTCTTCCCAGTAAATAAGGGCTTGGCGTATTTGTACAAAGTGAGGCTAGTGTACGCGCTATTTTTTTTGGATAACCGAGAGATAAAAAGAACCAATAAACCTGGCCATATGTAATGGTTGTAAAGAAGTTTGATAAATCCATATGCAAGATTATGTCTTGTTCACAATGGATTTGTGCATGGGTTTTACATGATCTGTTTTTAGTAAACCCGTGTGCAGCATTATGGGGTGTTATTTTATCTATAAGGTCATGCAGGATTTTTCGTTGAACTGATTTTAAACAGGATTTGGGTGTTTCTAGTAACCGTGGGGGGGCGCTTTTACGCGTAAGCCACTTATAGTGATAATGCTGTAGTTTAAAATTTTTAGTTTGTGCATGAAGATTATGCGTGTCAGCCATCCAGCTTAGGTCGTTTTCGGTTAAGCTAAGCCATCTGGCAAGTCCGTAATGGGTTGTGATCTCTGGAATATTTGATATTTGGAAGGGGGATGTGTTTTTATTCATCACTGAGGGCTGCAGATTTATGCGCATTACTCTGGGGAGAGAAGTTTGCTTCTCTAACCACTCATTTAAGAACTTTGTTTCACGCATCGCATTTTCAACATGCGTGTTCTCAATATTTTTTAGTTTCTTGGTTTTTTTATGGATAGAACTTGCCAAACGCTCAGTATCAAGTGTGCTAGGGCTTAGTGCAAAGGTAAGGCGTTGCTTTATGGATTCCTTGCTCCATTCTCCACAAGTAATTGATCGGGCTAGTGCTGTAATAAACGTGGCCTTGCTCACGCTTTTCCCCTTTGGCGTCCAGAGTTTATGCGCAGCGGATAATAGCTTGACCAAACAAATATGGCGTGGACGACTTTGCACAAGGTGCAACGGCGTCCAAGCGATGGATAGGATGCATAAAGCATGAAAGCCACGGGGTAGCCCCGCAGACCTCTTATGTTGAACATAAAAGGAGTCTCAAAGCATTATCCGCTGTTGTGCGGAGTTTATGAAATGATGGGTGTTATTGCCAGAAAATTCTTCTTAAAACTCGATCCCCTCGAAACGCTCAGCCAGCGGTGGGGTGCGGCGTTTGCGGGTGATTTCTGCGAGACCTAATCTGGTGAGGCCATGGACCTGAACGGTGCAAGGGTCGGTATAGGTGGCATCTTCCAAGGCTTCCAGAAGGGCATCTTTGTCTTTTTTACTATTCATTTTCAGGAAATCAACAATGATTATGCCGCCGCAATTGCGCAGACGCATCTGGCGGGCAAGCTCGTGCACGGCCTCAATATTGACAGCCAGATGAGAGCGTTTGTCGCTGCTTTTATTGATATCTACGGCGGTCAGAGCTGCTGTGCTCTGGATGATCAGATTGCCGCCTGAGGGCAGAAGCACGTAATTATAGAACAGAGCTTCAATCTGGCCCATAAGGTCTTCATGTTCAAAGAGAGCAAGGTCTTGCGTGCCGTCATCGACTTCGACAGGTTCAATTTTGGTTACTAGATCAGGCGCGAATATATTGCACCAGTCTTCGGCTTGGTGGAAATGATCCATTGTTGTGATTTTAATCGTATCAATGGTTTCAATGGCCATATCAGAGAGAACGCGCTGGATTGAATTTGGCCCTTGTATCAGAAGCTCTACCGCAGTGCCCTCAAGGGAATGAGAAATAACATTCCATGTATCTTTCAGAATTTTTGCCTCGCGCATCAGGATATCGGTTTGCAGATCTGCACCAGCCGAACGCAAAATCAGGCCACTCATACCTTCTATCTGGTTTAGCATTTTCTCCAGCTTTTTGCGGCGTTCTTTACCGCGAATACGTCTTGAGACCTGATTGTTGCTTAGCATTGGTGTGTAGATCAAATAGCGCCCGGGAATACTAATGCTCATGGTGGTTTGTACGGTTTTATCCTCTTCGCTTTGCTGAAAAAGGTCGTCATCACTACTGAGATAGGCGCTTTTGGCTTGTACTATAATGATATCTCCGGCTTTGAGGTTCTTGCCGATAGAGGTATCGCCGCCTTTGAGGTAAGAGCCGTCTTTTTGTTTGATCACGATATCGCGGTTATAAAGAATGCCTGTGTTTGTCCCATCTAAATCAAGAAAGGCCGCATCAAGAGATTTATCAATGCGCGTTATCTTTGCACGGTACACTGCGCCCCAGCGGACGGCTTCGTGCGGGGGATCAATTTCTAATCCTTCCAGACGACCTTTGCGCAAGGCTGCAGCCCAGACCTTGCCTTCAAATTCTTCTATCAAGATATCCAATTAGTGCTCCTGCGCGTTTATATAAAAACCGTTGCCTTCTAATATTTGCATTATATCATAAAGGGATAGGCCAACGACATTAGAATATGATCCTTGGAGATGAGAAATATAGGATGCGGCTAAACCCTGTATAGCATAGCCCCCGGCTTTGCCTTCCCATTCACCGCTTTGCAGGTAATGGTTGATATCTTTATTGCTTAATTGTTTGAACTTAACCAGCGTATCACATAGGCGCGTGATGACTTTACCCTGATCGGTGATGATACATATGCCGCCATAGACATGATGCCTGCGTCCTGAGAGCAGCTTTAGGCACTCTTCGGCTTGTGCTATGGTTTCGGCTTTGGGTAGGATGCGCCTGCCACAGGCAACGACTGTATCGGCGCTCAGGATAAAATGATCGGGATACTTGTCATTTATGGCTTCGCCTTTTTCTTTGGCTAGCCTTAGGGCATGATCATGCGGCAATTCACCTTTTAGGGGAGTTTCATCAATATCGGCTGGGGAAATGGCATTCGGTATTAAGCCAATTTGCTCTAGAAGCTGTTTGCGTCTAGGGGAGGCGGATGCCAGTACAAGTTTTTTATGTTTTCTGGGGAAGTGGTCGTTTGTCCGGCTTGGGCTTTCGGACATGGGCTTATTTTTCTCTGAAAATAATGCGACCCTTGGTCAGATCATACGGGGTCATTTCAACAACGACAGTGTCACCTTGGAGCACACGAATTCTGTTCTTGCGCATTTTACCTGCTGTGTGCGCCAAAATAACGTGGTCATTCTCAAGCTGCACGCGGAACATTGCATTGGGCAAAATTTCCGTAACGACACCTTTAAATTCGATTAGATCTTCTTTAGCCATAAATCCTAAATTTCGCTATAATTATTAAAACTGTTTTGCTGTTATAAGCTTTAATTTAAAAAAATCAATGTTTAACTCGGCAATAATACTATTCTACCTCAAAAAATTAATATTGATTTAACGCATAATGTGCGTTTTTCCACTATGGAGTACACAAATCAAGGTAAAAAGGCGTCTTGCTGTGTCCATATCGAGCATAATTTTATCCGAAAGACGTTCCAGTAGTAAAGTTGCGCCTTCATTATGGAGGCCACGCCGCCCCATATCTATGGCTTCTATACGCGAAGGCTTTCCGTCCTTTACGGCGTCATCATAGCTGCGAACGATTAGAAAATAGTCTTTGATAATACGGCGGTAAGGTTTCAGAGATAAGACAAGATAGTTCAAATCTTTGCCCTTGTTATTGGTAATATGAAAGATCAGGCGATTGTCTTCGGTGTAAAGCTCTAAAGTGTATGGGCCGTGGCGATCTTTTGCTGGTTGGAAGGCGTTCTTTACCAGAATATCTTTCATGGCTTGTTGGCGGTCGCGTTCTAATAATTCTGAGGAAATATCATAAGCATCGGTTATTAAATCTAGATTTTCAATATAGCTATTTTTGCGGAGCTTTATGGTTTTGCCGAACATGTCTCATCCCAGAGCATTTTGAAAGGCTTCGATCCAGTGACGCATTTCTTTGGGGCGTGTTTTCATGGCGTTGCGGTTTACAATCAGGCGTGAGGACACATCCATAATTTTTTCGACTTCTTGCAAATTATTGGCTTTGAGAGTGCTTCCGGTGGATACAAGGTCAACAATCCGTCGGACAAGACCAAGGGCAGGGGCTATTTCCATGGCGCCGTTGAGTTTGACGCATTCAGCCTGAATACCTTTGGCGGCAAAGTGCCGCTCGGTTAAATTTGGGTATTTGGTGGCTATACGGATGTGACTCCATTTGGATGTATCGGCACTTTCCTCGTCATCATTAGGAACGGCTACTGATAAGCGGCACTTGCCAATATCCAGATCAAGTGGTGCATAAATTTCGGAGTATTGAAATTCTTCCAGAGCGTCACTGCCGACCACGCCGATTTGCGCGCCACCATAGGCTACGAAGGTGGCAACGTCAAAGGCGCGCACGCGGATAATGTCCAGATTTTCGTGATTTGTAGTGAAGCGTAGTTTGCGGCTGCTGTCATTGGTGAAATCATCTTCGGGGATGATATCGCATTTCTCCAGAAGAGGTGTCAGCTCTTCGAGTATACGCCCTTTGGGTAGGGCTAGTATGAGTTTGTTTTCTATTGGCATATCAGAATAAGGACATACTAGGAATAATGATGCAGTGCAAGATTCTTTATACTTTTTTGATAGCCGCGCCACAGGCCGAGAGTTTTCCGACGATATCCTCATAACCGCGTTCTAGGTGATAGATACGATTTATCGTGGTTTCACCTTCTGCAACTAGTCCGGCGAGTACTAAAGCAACGCTGGCGCGTAAATCTGTGGCCATGACTTCTGCACCCTTAAGAGATTCTACACCACGAACGATAGCGGAGTTCCCCTGTACTATGATATCTGCACCCATGCGGCAAAGTTCGGGAACGTGCATGAAGCGGTTTTCAAAGATGGTTTCCGTTACCATGCCTGCGCCCTGACACAAGCATAGCATTGCCATGAATTGTGCTTGCAGGTCGGTCGGGAAGCCGGGATAGGGCTCGGTCATGATATCGATGCCTTGAATGCGGTCGATCTCACGGTGGACGATGATATCAAAGCCAGATTGCTCAACCTCAATGCCTGCTTGAGAGAGTAAACCCATAGCGGCGCTTAAGTGTTCGATGCGGGCATTTTCTAGCTTAAGTGTGCCGCCTGTCATGCCGGCGGCAATGATATAGGTTCCAGCCTCTATGCGGTCTGGCAGGATAGAGTGCGTAGCGCCTTTGAGGGATTTGACTCCTTCAATGGTGATTGTTTCTGTGCCGAGGCCAGTGATTTTTGAGCCCATTTTGATCAGGCATTCGCCCAAATCAACAATTTCGGGTTCTTTGGCGGCATTGGCCAGTACTGTTGTGCCATTGGCCAATGTGGCGGCCATTAGAAGGTTTTCAGTCGCGCCTACGGAAACTTTGGGGAAAAGAATTTTTGCGCCTAGCAGGCCGCCTTGCGGGGCTTTTGCGTTAATATAACCGTTTTCAAGTTTGATCTCTGCGCCCATTTCCTCTAATGCGTTTAAATGCAAGTCAACAGGTCGCGTTCCAATAGCGCAGCCACCGGGTAGAGAGACTTTGGCTTGTCCAAACCGCGCCAGTAGCGGGCCGAGCACTAGGATTGAGCCGCGCATCTTGCGGACAATATCATAAGGAGCTGTCTGACTTTTTACCGGTCCGGCATCAATGGCCATCAAGTCCTTTTCACGGCGGATTTGACATCCTAAATAAGTCAGAAGGTCGCATTGTGACTGGATATCACGAAGCATGTTAGGCGCATTTTCGAAATATATCGGCTCATCTGATAAAAGGGCGGCGCACATATGTTTTAGGGCTGCATTCTTGGCTCCGCTAATGGGGATAATGCCATTTAGGGGCTTGCCGCCAGTGACTACGATCTTGTCTAACTTGGAGGATTGAACCAATGTTTCAGGATCGCTTGAGGGGTAAGAGTCGCGGTTGCTTTTTAGGTTTTTAAAGTCGGGGAAGGGTGACACCTTGCTGTCCCATGTATTTGCCTTTGCGGTCTGCGTAGCTTGTTTCACAAATATCGCTCCCTTTGAAGAATAAAAACTGTGCCAGTCCCTCATTCGCGTAAACGCGTGCGGGAAGGGGGGTTGTATTGGATATTTCCAATGTCACATGACCCTCCCAGCCAGGTTCTAGCGGCGTTACATTAACAATCAGCCCGCAGCGTGCATATGTGCTTTTTCCCAGACAAACAACCAGCACATCTTTGGGGATGCGGAAATACTCGACGGTGTGGGTAAGCACAAAGCTGTTGGGGGGTATTACACAAATATCGGTTTTTCTGTCAACAAAACTTTGCTCGGAGAAAGCTTTGGGGTCGACGAGCGCATTATCAACATTGGTAAATATCTTGAAATCATCAGAGCATCGCGCATCATAGCCATAGGAAGAAAGCCCATAGGAAATTGCGCCGTCGCGCTTTTGAGCTTCCACGAAAGGCTCGATCATGCCTTCGTTTTTTGCAAGGTCACGAATTTGGTGATCCGCCAAAATCCCCGGCATCATAGAGGCCTGCGGAACGTTGTCATTATCTGTTTTGATTTGTGCCATAATTTACCCGATATATGCAGAAAAGTTTTCAATCTGTTGAATAGAGCAGCATAATATGCTCTGGTCAAGAATGTAATCGGTTTTTACGTGTTAAGGGCATAAAGATATGGAAAAAAGCTGTCAGTCTGGTTTTATTCTTGTGGCTGCGTTAATAGCGCTCGGGATTGCGACAGGGGGATATTTTATTGGTCAGACGATGTATAACGCCAAAGTGGCGGTGAATACAGCAGATGTTAAGGGGCTGGCGGAGCGCCGCGTTCAGGCTGATCGAGCCAATTGGCAGGTGAGCTTTAGCAATGCGGCGGCCAAGCGTGCGGATGTAACATCTTTATATCAAAAATCCGAGGAAGATCAGGCTAAGATTATAGCTATATTGAAAGCAGGAGGTTTTGAAGATGATGAAATCAAGACTGGCGCGATTTCTTATAGCTATCAGGAATATCGTGATGATAATCAGAAGCTGGTTGATCAGAAGCATATCTTAAGAGGTAACATTAATATTGAAACTGAAAAAGTTGATCTAATTACTAAAATTAGATCAAAGTTGGATAAATTAATTGTTGATGGTATTAATATTCAAAACTATGAGCCGACATATCATTTTACCAAGCTTAACGAGATTAAGCCGGAGATGCTGAAGGAAGCGACCATGAATGCACGTATTGCGGCAAATGAATTTGCGGAAAATGCCGGCGTAAAGGTCGGGAGCATTCAAAGTGCTCGCCAAGGTGGCTTTATTATCAGGGATGCTGGTCAAGAATATGGGGACACGGCGAAAATTGAAAAAGATGTGCGCGTGGTTACAACGATTACGTTTTATCTGACGGATTAGTTTCTTTTTTATCCTGTTCTTCTGTTTTGCCAGCTTTGTCTTTTTCCTTGCGGCGCTTGAGGTTATCTCTCAGGGCGGCAGCGCGCTTTTGTATTTTTTGATCCAGTTTCCCAACCATTATCAATATCTCTGTTTTTGCTAATCAATGTATCCAGAGCATTTTTATAGCTGAAAACTTGACTGATCGCAATATGGGCTGTGCCCGATCAATGAGCATACGTAAGTATATTTATTTATCTTATAGTTGTATTTGGTTTTTGTAGGGTAATGCTTTCAGGTATACTCTTTATATTCGCAGGGTGCTCTTAAGACAATGTTTCTGTGAGTCCATATAATCCATTCGGATTGGCGGTTTTACTTATATATTCAATCTTAGAGAGAGAGAAAAGGGATGTCCTATAGTGCCGAATCAAATATTTTGAATCTGGGATCTAATAAATTTGGTAAGACTGCAAAAGGTGGAGGGGATGCTTCTGCTATTTTGGCTGCTCTTGATAAATCACAAGCCGTTATAGAGTTTGAACTGGATGGTACGATCATAACAGCCAATAAAAATTTCTGCGATACTATGGGGTATAGTCTTGATGAAATAAAGGGGCGGCACCATAGTTTGTTTGCGGAAAGAGATTATGCTTCAAGTGCAGAATACAGGCAGTTTTGGGCAAGCTTGCGAGATGGTAATTTTCAAAGTGCGGAATATAAGCGCTTGGGTAAAGGGGGTAATGAGGTCTGGATTGAGGCCTCGTATAACCCTATCTTTGATAAAACAGGTAAGCCTTATAAGGTCATCAAGTTTGCTACAGATATTACCGACAAAAAGATGGAGTTTGCTGATCTCAATGGACAAATTCAGGCGATTAACAGGTCACAAGCCGTTATTCATTTCGAGCCTGATGGCACGATTATCGAGGCGAATGAGAATTTCCTGAAAACCATGGGATATAGTCTTGATGAGATAAAGGGTAAGCATCACTCTATGTTTGCGGAGCCGGGTTTTGCTAATAGCTCTGAGTACAAGCAATTCTGGGAGCGTTTACGCAAAGGGCAATTCGAGGCCGGAGAATATAAGCGCATCGGTAAGGGTGGCAAGGAAATATGGATTGAGGCCTCGTATAACCCGATTATGGATATGAATGGCAGGCCTTATAAGGTTGTCAAATATGCGACAGATATTACCGAGAAGAAACAAGAGTTTGCTGACTTATCCGGTCAGATACAGGCGATTAACAGGTCGCAGGCTGTTATCCATTTCGAGCCGGATGGCACGATTATCGAGGCGAATAAGAATTTCCTGAAAACCATGGGATATAGTCTTGATGAGATTAAGGGCAAGCATCACTCTATGTTTGCAGAAAGTGGGTATGCAAGTAGTTCGGAGTATAACCAATTTTGGGAAAGACTTCGAAATGGTGAGTTTCAAGCCTCTCAGTATAAACGCATTGGTAAAGGCGGCAAGGAAATCTGGATAGAGGCCTCGTATAACCCGATTATGGATTTGAATGGGAAAGTGGTTAAGGTTACAAAATTTGCGACTGATTTGACGCCGCGTAAAGAGGAAAATCAGGCGCTGGCCAATGATTTCGAGGAAAATGTCCAGTCCTTGGTGCAGATTGTGGCATCGTCGGCTACGGAAATGCAATCTACTTCACAGAGCCTTGCGGCTGCTGCGGAGGAGACTAGCAATCAATCTAATGCTGTGGCGACGGCATCGGAAGAGTTATCGGCTTCTGTGAATGAGATATCTTCTCAGGTTATAAACTCCGTTAAAATTATTGATCAGGCC
This sequence comes from Micavibrio sp. UBA1672, assembly GCA_002320665.1. GTDB lineage: Bacteria > Pseudomonadota > Alphaproteobacteria > Micavibrionales > Micavibrionaceae > UBA1672. The sequence continues at coordinate 35,688 of DCKO01000009.1, read as the reverse complement.
GTCGACGAGGCGAAAAAGTCTGAAGAACTTGTTTCCGGCTTGGTCGAGGCAGCAGGTAAAATCGGAGATGTTACGGCATTAATTTCTGATATTGCTGATCAGACAAACCTTCTTGCGCTCAATGCTACGATTGAGGCAGCGCGCGCCGGTGAAATGGGTAAGGGATTTGCTGTAGTGGCTTCGGAGGTTAAGGAGCTTGCTTTGGAAACGGCCAAGGCAACCGAGGAAATCAGAAGCCATATTGCAGGCATTCAGGATGTTAGTCGTTCTACCGCTGATGCTATCAAAAATATTACGTCCGTGATTGGTCAGGTCAGTGAGATTAGCGCGGCAATTTCTGGTGCGGTAGAAGAACAAACAGCGGCTACGCAGGAAGTTGCCAGTAATATCTCTAGTGTTCAGACGGCTGCGAATGAAACCGGCCAATCTTCAGCAACGTTGCTGGAAGTTTCTAGTGATTTATCTGAACGTTCAGAGGATTTACAAGCGCGTGTAAATAGCTTTCTGACTAGTGTACGGGCGATGTAGTGAAGGTACATCTTTCTTGAAAAATAAGTAAGTCTCGTTAATATTAATAAAGCGCTTTATATTATATCTATGCCTAAAAAAATATTATAAAGCAGGTTAAGGTTAAAGGGCTTTATTAGTTATGGATATTATTTTTAATGCGCTGGGTGGTTTAGCTCTTTTTCTTTTAGCTATGACGATGATGAGTGATAACCATACGGCGCGGCGTGTGCGCTCATATAATCTAGCTTCATTACGCTCTAAAGCCTGTAGAAATTCAGGTAATTGTTTTAACTCTAAAGTTCTAAAGTGCTGTGTTTTATTGACTTTCAATGCGCCTGTTAGGTTTTCTGCGGCGTTCCATTCGCATTTGCCTGTCTGGATTCCATAGCGAAAGACTTGCCCTCATACTTGTTTTGTTTTGGAGGCAATTTCTAGCGCGCCTCTTTTTTTTACTTTCCGAAGGCAGTCTAATAATTCCGGCGGTGTTATTTGGTTGATAGGGTGCGTTCTAATATTAGGGCAGGGCGTTCTTTTCAATACAGTGCCATACTCTTTGGGCATGACCTTCGCTCCAAACGTCTTTCTGATTATCAAACCATTCCAAAGCAACGGAATGAAAAGTGTTTTCTATATTCTGAATAGCTTGGCGTTATTTTCTGCTTTACTCTCCATCGGGTCTATTGGCGGTGATTGTGCCAAAAGTTTTTTGGCCTTGTCACGGGCATCTCTTGCTAGAGCCTAGAGCCATTTGTTCTAACTAATAAATACAAGCCGCCGCCATCAGATAATTTATATTGCTTATCCTTGGGCTTGGCGGTTTTGCATGTTCTATCGTTCAATTTCATTTACGTTACCCCCAGTGGGTTGCCGTTACCCCACTTTGTTACCCCCATCATGGGGTTGATTTGGGGGTAATGCTGTGTTCTTGCAGAAAGTAGTATGGAATTAAACTGCTTGCAAATCAGGGTAGGATTATGGGCTTTGAGAGATTTCAGTGAAGGGCAAAATGGTGCTGCTGGGGAGAATTGAACTCCCGGCCTCACCCTTACCAAGGGTGCGCTCTACCACTGAGCTACAGCAGCCAATTTATGCGAAGCGGAAGTTACAATAGATTCACCTGTTTGTCACGGCTCTTTTTTATGACCAGAAAGCAAAATGACCTGCTAGGGCAGGTCATTGTTGACTCTTTAAAATATGTTTGTCGTTTCTTATACGACAACGTCGACTAGTGAACCTCTAGGTGTTTCTTCTGCCACAAATTCAGAGCCATCTTTAACGTCTTCTAGGCTTGCTTTGAATGTTTCCAGATTGGTTAAGTCTGATTCTTTTGCTTGCGCCAAGGCCGCGCCACGAGCTTGGATTTTATTTTCCTCGGGCCTTTGATCATCATTCCTGACAACGCGCGATTGGTCATTGGCAACGCTCTGAGCGGGTTGCGTTAATGAAACCTGTTGCTGTTGACCTAGTCCTGATAATGGTCCTGACATGATAAAATCCCTCTAGTAAAAATATAAACCCTATATCTATTCTAACCAGTAAGTCTTAATATTATATAAACTCTCTGTCGTTATTTTGGCACGAATAATCAAAAATTTCAAATATCAAAAGGAAAAATTAACTTTTTAATAATATTATTAATGTAGGTAATGATGCGTGGACGATAAAAATTTGTAAAAAAAACACTATAAGACGAATTTATTGTCGTTGAGAGGGAGCGCTTGAGTAATTTTATTTAGGTGTATATATGAAAACTGAATATGTGGGGCATATTATGGACTATAGGAAAGTAAGCAGCATTGAAAATGCTGTACCGGTATTTGCTGATTTAAGGTTGGCGCAGGAGACTTATAAGGAACTGGGTAAAACCGACCCAGTTGCCAAGAGAGAGCTTATGCAAGCTGTTGGGGCCGTGCTTGAACTTGATGTTACTGTTAGTGAAAGCGAGATTATTGCTGATATTCTAATTGAACTTTTAAATCAGGCCGAAAAGGATATAAGGCGTGCCTTGTCCGAGCAGTTATCTGCGCTGACGGATGCGCCTTTGCGTTTGATTTTGCAAATGGCAAATGATGAGATTGATATTGCAAGGCCAATTCTTACGCGCAGTAAGGTTTTGGGTGATTATGATCTGGTTTATATCATTAAGTCAAAAACGGCTGAATATTGGCAGGCTATTGCGGAGCGCAAAGAACTTAGCGATCAGGTTGTTAATATGCTGGCTGATACAGGTGATTTTGATACGGCTTTGACATTGGTAGAAAATAAAAACATTGTACTTTGCCAATATGCGGCGGTTGTTTTATCACAGTTAGCGTCCGGTAATGATGTGTTGTCTCAGCCATTATTAATGAGGCCTGAATTGCCACAAGATGTTGTTGAGCATCTCTATAAGCAAATTGGTGAAGAATTAAAACGTGATTTGATTGAAAAATGCGGTGATAAATTCTCGAATATTGTTGTCGATACTGTTGATAGTGCGGTGTACAGTCTGAATATAGAGACTGATGCTCGCGATGAAGATCAATACAAGCCATCTGAAGATTTTATTACGACGGCTCGCTATCATCATCAGAGAGGCTTAATCAATCATGCTCGTATGATTGATTGCTTGAGACAAGGGCGGATCAAGCATTTTGTTGCACAATTCTCTGTCTATACCGACATATCTTTGCCGATTGTAATTAGTGCTGTTAAGCAGAAGAATGGTAGAAAGTTCGCGCTGATTTGTAAGGCTTGTGATATCAACAAGAGTGATTTTGTATCACTATATATTTTGCTTAGATCTTTTGATTCACAAGAGCATAATAAAACGGTTGATGTACGTTTGATTTCAAGTGCTTCAACTTATTATGATAAATTTGATGCGTATTCTGCGCGCGAAGTTCTGAAGAAATTTGTGAAATGAATTGATTAAAGAATTTTCCCTACAAAACTTATAAGCACGCAACATATTATTATGTCGTGTGCTTTTTATTTTGTCAGGATTCTAACTTATGATTTCAGGGCTTCGACGCCTGGTAAGGCTTTACCTTCAAGCCACTCAAGGAATGCGCCGCCTGCTGTCGAGATATATGTGAAATCCTTGGCTGCATCTGCATTTTCAAGGGCTGCTACGGTATCTCCACCGCCAGCTACGCTTGTGGTTTGACCGGACTGGGTTAGTTTCGCCGCAAAATTGGCGATTTCATTCGTGCCATTATCAAAGGGCTTTATTTCAAAGACACCCATGGGGCCATTCCAGACAATAGTCTTACAGTTTTGCATTTTTTCAGTGATGTAAGAAATTGTCTGCGGGCCGATATCAATAGCCATGTAATCTGTTGGTATTTGATCAGCTGGGACTGTTTGAAATTCAGCGTTTTCTTTTAGCTGGGTTACGACTACGACATCTTTGGGCAGGACAATCTCACAATTATTAGCTTTGGCTTTTTCAAAAACAGCTTTAGCTTCGTCTATCATGTCCTTTTCGCATAAGGATTTCCCCATTTCAATGCCGATGGCAAAGAGGAAGGTATTAGCCATACCACCACCAAGAACCAGATAATCTACTTTCTCAACCAAGTTATTTAATACATTGAGCTTAGTGGATATTTTAGATCCGCCAGCGACTGCTAAAACAGGTTTTTGAGGATTTTCCAGCGCAATTGTAAGGGCGTTTAGCTCTTCTTCCATCAATAGGCCTGCTGCAGATGGCAGGTGTTGGGCTATGCCTGCTGTGGAGGCGTGGGCACGGTGTGAGGCTGAAAAAGCGTCGTTAACGTAAATATCACCTAAAAGTGCTAGTTGTTTGGCAAATTCAGCATCATTTGCTTTTTCGCCTTTGTAAAAACGCACATTTTCAAGCAAGAGCACTTGGCCGTTTTCCAAGCCTTCAGCGAGATCTTTAGCATGATCGCCAATACAATCTGGTGAAAATGCAACATGAGCAGCCCATTGCTTTTCTAAAACCGGTGCAAGGAATGCCAATGACATCTCAGGATTTTGTTCACCATCAGGGCGACCAAAATGTGACAGGATTAAAACTTTAGCACCTTTGGCGGTTAAGTAATCGATTGTGGGTTTCAGGCGGTCAATACGTGTGGTGTCGGTGACTTTGCCGTTTTGTCTCGGGACGTTGAGGTCGGCTCGTAAAAGAACCGTTTTTCCCTGTATGTCAAAATCTTTGATGGAAGAAAATCCTTTTTGATCTGGCATTTCTTTAATCTGTACTTGTGTCATTTTTTTACTCATCCTGCATGGTTTTTAAACTCTCCGTGGCTTCGATTAACCTTGACCGTATAGGCGCATCCAAAGCCGAATGCCCGCCATCTGGTACGACCACATAGTCTGCTTCGGGCCATAATTGGTGAAGCTTATGTGCTGTTTTTATCGGGCATATAATATCGTACCGCCCCTGAATAATGGTTGTTGGAATAAAACGCAAGTTTTCTATGTGGTTAAGTATACTTTTTTCTTTTGAAAATACTTGGGTTTTGAAGTAATGCGCCTCGATTTTTGCAAGTGCAAGTGCGTAGAGCTTTTGTTCATCCGTAGTAACAGTATCATAATTTGGGATTAAGGATGAGCATGCGCCTTCATACAAGTTCCAGCGGACCGCTGCATCCATTTGGGATTCTTTATCCTCATCATTTGTCAGGATTTTGTAATAGCAGGACAAAATATTATCTCTTTGGTCTTCGGACACGATAGAAGAGAACTGCTCCCATGCTTCGGGGAAGATATTTTGCATTCCGTATAAGAACCAGTCGATTTCATCTTGTTCACATAGAAAAATACCGCGCAAAATCATACTCAGAATGTGATCTTTGTATTTAATTGCGTAGGATAGGGCGAGGGTGCTGCCCCATGAGCCGCCAAAGATATGCCATTTCTTTACTCTGAGCTGTTTGCGCAGAGTCTCAATATCTGCGATCAGGTGTTCTGTTGTGTTGTTTTCAAGGCTGCCAACGGGGGTTGAGCGCCCCGCACCTCTTTGATCAAAGATAATAATACGAAAGAAATCTGGATCAAAAAAACGTCTATGTATTGGCGACGCACCAGCGCCGGGGCCACCATGGAGTAAAAGAATGGGGACACCATCGGGATTGCCGCTTTGCTCCCAGTAAAGATTATGGGTGCTGTCGACTTCCAGGTAGCCATTTGAATACGGGGTTGTGGGTGGAAACAAGTCCAACAGCGGTTTGCGCTTCACATAAATGGATGATTCGGATGTGCTTTTGGTCTCATCTGTATTAGGTTTGTGGATTATATTTTCTTTGTTCAATTATTAAGTCCGTTTTCTTTGGGCGTTTCTTTTTGTTCGTTGTGCTTATTTTGAATATTCTTGTTTTTATCATTAGCAGGTTTTTTTTCAATTTCCTCTTTGATGAATTCCAAGCACTCTGGATGATCAATTTCAATATATGGTCCATTATAAGACCTTAGCCAGCCGCGCACACGAATTTTTTGACCACCAAGATTCTGGGGGTTTAGGCCAGCTTGTATGAATGTCTTTTTATGCTCTCTTGGGATGGCAACTGTGAAGTCCTTTCTCCAGTTATGACCGAAGTTAAGATAAAGTTGCCCTTGACGATTTCCTATCTTTAAAATTGTGCCTTCTACGATAGCAAAGCCGCCAGTAAATAAATGCGCATTATCGGGACTGAGTATATCATAGGCGCGGACTTTCCATAGGCCTGATTTTTCTGCTCTGGCTTGATTTTCATAAAGATACATATGTTCGGCTAGATCATAGTTGCTGGCGGTAGTTCTTACGCGGGCCAGTCCCAAACGCAATAACACGCCCTGCACCCATAAATCCTTATTGTATACAACCACATGGGCGACATGATGCCCCATGCGGTTTATGCGCCCTTCATCCTGTTTGGCTTGGTAGATTAGAACCTTTTGTCCCTCCAGCATGTCACGAAGAATTTTGAGTGCCATTACAGATAAGGGGCCGGGCTCATAATAATCAAGGTCAGGGAAATCAAGACCAGACAGGAAGAGGATGCGGCCATCTCTAAGCTGTAATGTCAGTGGATCAATGACTTTTTCAACTGCACCCGATTCTGCTTTTGCCATGGTTTTAAAGTCTGGCTGGTCTGGTATCGAGTTTTGCGCATGAGCATGAAGGGGAATCAATAGCAAAAACAGGATAATAAAAATACTGGCAATCTGCCACAAAGAAGTTAGTATATGCTTGTTTTTACAGCTTGAATAATGCATAGAGAAACAACTTATGATCAAACGCTTTTATCTCGGGTTTCTAATTGTTCTTACTATACCATTTCTGGCCTCATGTACAACCAATCCAGCGACAGGGCAGAAACAATTTACGGCGTTGATGTCACCTGCGCAAGAAAACCAAATCGGCGCGCAGGAGCATGAGAAAGTTATCCAGCAATTCGGCCTTTATAATAACCCTGAGATTTCAACATATGTTAGCCAAGTCGGACAAAAAGTCGTTGCAAATACAGAGCGGCCTGATGTTCAGTATAAATTCTTTGTTGTTGATAGTCCTATTGTGAATGCCTTTGCTTTGCCGGGTGGATATATCTATCTCTCGCGTGGGCTTCTTGCGCTGGCAAATAACGAAGCCGAGATGGCTGCGGTCTTGGCGCATGAAGCAGGGCATATTACTGGCCGCCACTCTGCGGAGCGCTATTCGCGCGGTGTGGTTACGACGCTGGGGGCGTCGATTTTATCTGCGGCAATTGGTAGTAACGGAGCGTCTCAAGTTCTGGGTGTGGGGACGGATTTATATCTTAAGTCTTATTCTCGCGGGCAGGAGAGCCAGTCCGATACACTTGGTATCCGGTATTTGAGCCGCGCAGGGTATCACCCTTACGGGATGACAGGATTTTTGAAAAATCTAAATGCTGATACAGTTCTTGAGAGTAAGATTGATGGGCAAGGCGGGAATGATCCGGCAAGTAGCTATTTTTCTACGCATCCGGCAACAGCGCAGCGTGTAGCGACAACGGCGCAGGAAAGTCAGGCTTATCCCCAAAGCGGCGTGATCAATCGTGATGTCTATCTTCGTAAAATTGAGGGTATGACTTACGGTGATAGCGCCGAGCAGGGCTTTAGCAGGGGGCAGAGCTTTTATCATCCTAAATTAGGGTTTACTTTCAACGTGCCTCAAGGTTTTAAGATTATAAATCAGCCGTCTCATGTGATTGCAGTTAATCAGAACCAGAATGCCTTGGTTATATTTGATATGGCTGCTAATAAGATAAATGCGTCACCAGTATCGTTTCTGCGGGATGTGTGGATGAAGGATAATGATGTGAAGGGCGTGGAGTCTATTGCGATTAACGGGATGCATGCTGCTGCTGGGGTTATTGAAGGTAAGATTAACGGTCAGGCAATGGATATTCGGTTGATAGCCATAGAGTGGGGTGGTAATCAGTTTGCCCGTTTCCAGATGGCCATGCCGAAGAATATCTCCAGTGCTATGCTTAATGAGCTGAAGAAAACCAGCTATAGCTTCAGACGTTTAAGTGCTGCGGAGAAACATAGCCTTAAGCCCTACAGGATCGACCTTGTTTTGGCAAAGTCAGGCGATAGCGTTGCTTCTCTGGCATCAAGAATGGCGGTTAAGGATTATGCGCAAGACAGGTTTCGTGTGCTCAATGGTCTTGATGCCAATGAGGATGTGCAGGCTGGTGTGTTGTATAAGATTATTGTTGAGTGATATATCTTTAAACCTTGTAAAAATAAGAAAGTAGTCCTATAATATTTTGTGTGTTTTTTCCTTAGGAAGAAACTGTAAAAGTAAGCGTGCAAACAAACTAAAGAAAGTTCAGCACTCTAAGACATCTAGAATTTCGGCTTGTTCGTCAAAGCAAGCACAGACCAGAGAACCACCAAAGCCGCAGCCACCATCAATTGTGCTGGCGACACGGGTCAAATTTAGGCCTTTATGGCTAGGATCATAGCCTCTGACAACGGTTTTGAAGAAAAGATATGGGCTGTGGATACACTCGAATTCTTTATGGGCCCACCAGAAATTATCGCCTTGTTCCTCTAGTGCTATACGTGCATCGAGGCCCGCATTAACAAACAGCATGCTGGTTTCATAATTCTCGGAATATGCGGCGCGGAAAAGCTGGGTCATAAATGTCTCGTGAGCGGCGCGTGATTTAATGGCTGCTTTGATGTGGTTTGTCCATTGGCCGATGCTAATCATGCCTTGGCGGCAAGCCTCCATGCCGTCATGCGGGTCAATGCCATAGCTATAGAGCGTATTCGATAATCCGTTGCCTAGCATCCAGATCAGGACTTCTTGTGGGTTTGGTGCGAATTGTAGCTGCATCAGCTTTTGCCACATTTCCTCTTGGGCGCCTCGTAAATAGATAATGTCCGAGGCTAGCATGCCTGGGTTATCCGCCATAACGGCGCGGCGGAATGTCAATAATTCATCAATTGTTTCTGCGCTGGATGGGCCAAAACCGATATAGTTGCCATGATAAAGAATGCGGTCACCGTTTTCTACATGCGGGAAAAGTTGATCATGTAAGAAAGCCAGTTTCTCAAAATCGCCATGAATCGCAGAAATGCACCAAATGCGGTTCGGGGCACCTATGGGCAGAAAGCGGTAATCTTTTGGTTTATGACACGTCACTGTGATGTTTTGAAGGTAAAGGGTGCAGAGATAGAATTATCTGCCTTACATTGTGCATAATTAAAGGGCGCGGTTCCAGGGAACCGCACCCTTTATCAAATATTATCCATAACTTTTAGCTTAGGCAGCTGCTTTTACATCATCCGCTGTGATTGCTTCGGCAGGTTTTTTGCCCATAAGCTTTTCAAGTTTTTCTACAGCTTTGACTTCTGTGATGTGATCTACAGCGGCAACTTCACGTGCCAAACGCTCAAGAGCTGATTGGTAAATCTGACGCTCGCTATAAGATTGCTCAGTGTCGTCGTTGCTACGCTTAAGGTCTCTAAGTACTTCTGCGATAGAAACCGGATCACCGGAATTGATTTTTGTTTCATATTCCTGTGCGCGGCGGCTCCACATTGTGCGACGAACGCGTGAACGCCCTTTGAGTGTTGCCAGAGCATCATCCAAACGCTCATTTGTGCTAAGCTTACGTAGGCCTGTTTCTGTTGCCTTGCCTACTGGAATTTTCAAGCGCATACGATCACGCTCGAAATTAATGACATAAAGTTTTACTTCCATACCCGCAATTGTCTGTGTTTCTATACCTTCGATGCGACCTACGCCGTGCATAGGATACACAACATCATCACCTGTATTAAAATCGAAATTATCGTTATCAGCCATATTTCTCCACCTTTAATGTTATTAATGACCATGTGTACAGAAAAAGAGACAAAAAAATTAGGGTTGGCTTTGGCTTCCCTTATGAAATTGTGACCTCTCCGAACACGATTTAGACAAGGACCATACCAAAAAATTAGCTTTTTTTCAACTTAATCTCGGATAAAAAGTTAATTTTTCATAAAAAAATACATATTTTGTGGTGGAATATGTACTTTTAGCGTTGCGTAATGTAAGAAAAATATATGAGGCAAGATCTGTGCGTGCAATTAAAAAATCAGCCAATATTAGAGGATTTTCTAATAACTTTAGAAGATCTGTGTCTGCGATCTATGGATATTTTTATTGATTTTTTTGCCGTTAATATGAGTTTTCAAGATCCGGTTCATAGGGTTAGCGGCCGTGATGCGATGTATAACATCTATCTTGTGCGCTTGAAATTGCTGGGTAATACGCATTATAGAGTTGATGATTTTGCATGGGGACGAAAAGCTGGCATGCTATATTTTCATTGGGAAATTAATATGGGTGACAGATGTTCTGATGGTATGACAGAACTATGCTTTACGCCGGATCAAAAGATCATATCCTACAAAGAGTTTTGGAGCGGAGAGAGCCCGTTGGATTGTAAGGCATATAAAAAAGCTATATTTGGTTAGATTTAAAATCAAAGGCGCTTTTATTTGTATCGATCATAACTTGTGCGCCAATAGGTAGTGGACGGAGCTTGTCTCCGTGGCCAAATGGTAAATTCTTGATGATAGGGATATCAAGGTCTTCTGTATGTTCTTCGATAATATCGCTCAGCGTAAAGCCAAAAGGCGTTCCGGTTTCTGGTATGTTTGTGAATTCTCCAACCAAGAGGCCTTTTATCTGATTAAGCGTTCCGGTTCGCTTTAAGTGAAGGAGCATGCGGTCAAGGCGGCTTAGTTCCTCGTTACAGTCCTCTAGAAACAAGATGCCGTCTTTCCAAAATTCATTGGGCAGTGTTTGCGGAAGATATTGAAAGACGCTTAAATTGCCGCCAATGAGGTGTCCTGATGCCTTACCTGTTTTCAAGACATCTGATTTTTCAAAGGTTAGAGATGAGGTTTTTCCTTGGAGAAGATTGATTAGCTCTTTTATCTCTTTATGTTTGTGAAGGTTTTTAAATACCGGCCCGTGGATGGTCACAATCGAGGTGTGGGCATAAACCGCATTTAATAGGGCGGTGACATCGCTAAAGCCGATGAGGGTTTTAGCTTTATCTTTTATTTTTTCAAAATTAATCATATCCAGTAAGTGCAGGGCGCGATTACCGCCACCAGCAGCCCAGATGGCATGAATATCATCTCTTTGCCATAGACCTTGAAATGCTAAAGCCTTTTGCAGATGTGTGCCGGCTGACTGGTTAAGGCGCTCATAAGTCTGGGGATGGATGAAGACCTCAAAGCCGAATTCTTCCAAGTGTTTTTTGGATTTTTCGATTTCTTCTTTCAGGACATAGCTGGAGGGGGCAAAGACACCAATTTTATCGCCCTTTTTAAGGGCTTTGGGGTAAGTTGGGGTGGGCATTATGATGCCTTTCTTTGGTAATAGCCGCCAACGACTTCTGATAAGCCGTCACCCTCTCCAACGATTTTGAACTTTCTTGTGTAATCGTGATCAAAATGATCTTTGAAATTAATTTTGATTGTCTCAAAGTTGGCAAAGACATGCTCGACAGTGTCTCTGACTGCTTTTTCTACGATATCTTCTTTTGTGGTTTTATCTGGGTGTAGCACAAAATTAAGCTGCATGACTTCATCATCTTGGTGTCGCATCATGAAGTGAATTATTGGATCGTCAAATGCATTATTGATTTCATTAATCAGGGAGTTAAAGAAGGATGCGTAATACATATACCCGTCAGCACCGATAATGTAATCCGTATTTTTACCTTCTAAATTCGTTATAGACTGGCTGCCGTCCTCATTATCTATTACTCTGCCCATATCTTCAATCTTGTAGCGGATAAGCGGGAAGGCTCGTTGATAGTAAGATGTTACCAGCAGGGAATTGTCTGGCCCTTGCTCTAGGTAGGCGTAATCATCAAATACATCATAATCAAAGCTGCTCAGGCCTTTTTGGTGAGCGATTTCACCAAACTCGACTGCGCCATATGTGGATTGAATATCACTGTCAGGGAAAAGTTCCTGAATAAATCTTTTGCTGCAATCCAAGAAGAATTCACCGCTCACATTAATATATGGAAGCTTTTCAAAGGGCTCTATGTTTTCTGCCTTCATGATTTCTGCGACGCGCTGTAAAACGCATGGGAAAATCACAAGTAGAGTTGCTTTATTTTTTCTCAAGGTTTCAAGTAGAGCTATTACGCTTTGTTTATCTACGGTCTCGAATGGCACCATAGTAAATCCAAAAAACGAGCGTAATAGCTTGGCTTGGTCGGCATACACACCAGTGAAATAGGACTTTAGCGGATAGAAGACAATAAAGTCTTCACCGGTTGACCATCCATTGAGCTTAAAAGATTGCAGGAAGCTCTGGGCAAAAAGATTTGCATCTTCATAGTCTAGCCAACGGAAGGCAGGAACGCCGGATGATCCGCCTGTTGATATGGAGGCAAAGAAGTCCTTTTTGATGATGCCATGCTTGATTGCTTCTTGCATGGTTGGCGTTTTACCATCTTTCAGCAAATCATATTTATAATCTAGTGTAACACTTTTGAAATTTGTGTTTTTGGATTTTAGATCGGATTTTTGAACGATTGGCAGGTGGCTATAGGCGTAAAAGAAGTCTTCATCAGGTAAATCGGTAGCGCTTTCAAGAAAGAAGCTAAACTTTCCTTTGTAAAAAGGGGTGTTTCGATTGCAAAACCTCAAAATATTTAAAAGCTTTTGCTTTCTGGATGAAGTGTCCTTTTTTAAGGGCTTTAGGCCTAGTCTATATCCCAGAGTTCTACGCAACATTTTTGTTCACCAATCCAAAAAGAGTTTTAACCGTCTTGATTGATTTTCTTGATAAGCTCAAGCAATGTTTCTTCGGCTTTCAGGTTTGGCACCTGACAGGTTCCAGCTGCGTTATGTCCTCCGCCATTATAGCCTAGCATTGTTTCGCCAACATTGGTTTTGCTGCTGCGGTCTAATATGGATTTTCCAACTGCAAATACGGTGTTTTGTTTGTTTTTGCCCCATAAGATATGAATAGAGATGTTGCATTGCGGGTATAGGGCATAAATGACAAAGCGGTTTCCAGCCCAGATTGTTTCCTCCTTGCGAAGATCTAAAACAACCAGATTGTCATGCACTTCTGCACAACGTTGTATTTGTTCACGGCATTTCATTTGGTGTTCGTAGTATAAATCGACACGCTCTTTAACATCGGGGAGTTCCAAAATTTCTTTGATATTTGAATGTGTTCTGCAAAAATCAATCAGTTTCATCATTAATTGGTAGTTTGAGATATTAAAATCACGGAAGCGGCCCAATCCGGTTCTAGCATCCATAATAAAACTCAAGAGTACCCAGTCTTCTGGGGAAAGGATTTCTTCTTTTGTGAAGTTTGCTGAATCGGCCTTGTCAACGGCCTCCATCATTTCTTTGGAGACATTTGGGAAAGTGTCTGCGCCACCAAAATAGTCATAGACCACACGCGCTGCAGATGGCGCGTCAACATCAATAATCATATTTTCCGGTTGATCACCGACACGGATTGCTTCACTGGCGTGATGGTCGAAGGAAATATAAACTTCCTTATTGTAGGGGAGGTTTGTCGTTATGTCGCTATCGCTAAGCTCTATCAGACCATCCTGCATATCTTTGGGGTGAGCAAACATAATATCATCAATGATATCTAATTCTTTAAGCAAAACACCACAAACCAAGCCATCCATATCGCTCCGTGTTATTAGGCGGTATTTTTTACCTTCTTGAGGTAGGATTTTTTGTGCAGTAGCCATGGATACGTTTCTCCTAAACAAAATAATGGTTGGTTATTGCCATTATGAGTGCGGCAACAGAAATTCTGTAGTTATGATACTCTCTAAAACTGTAAGATGGAAGAGGGGAGTTAAGAGTGTTCCTTTCGCCCGTGGATATTTTCAATGAAGTATAAGGGGCGGTTCTTGGTTTCGCCAAAAATCCTGCCAATATATTCGCCAAGAATACCAATACATAAGAGCTGGATACCGCTAAGAAAGGTGATCATGACCATCAGTGATGCATAGCCGGGCATGTCTGCGCCAAAGAAAAGCGTTTTGAGTATAATAAAGCCACCGAAAGCGAATGCAAAAAACGAGATCAGGAAGCCGCAGAAACTCGCAATTCTTAAAGGGAGGATACTAAAGGCTGTTATTCCCTCAAGGGCGAAATCAAGAAGTTTGAAGTAATTCCATTTTGTATTACCTGCTGCGCGGGGCGCGCGACTATATAGTAGAGCAACCTGTTTATAGCCAACCCATGCGAACATACCTTTTAAAAATCTGTGTCGCTCTTTAAGCTGTATTAAGGCATCGGTTGCACGACGATTCATCAGACGGAAGTCACCTGTATTTCTAGGGATTTCAGTATTACTGATGTAACCCATCAGGCGATAAAATGCTCGGGCTGTTGCCTTTTTGACCCATGTTTCGCCTTCGCGCTGGACACGTTGGCCGTAGACGACATCTGCATCTTCTTTTTTCCAGACTTTTATTAAGTCAGGAATAAGATCTGGCGGATCTTGTAAATCAGCATCAAGGATAATAATCGCATCGCCATCAGCATTATTAATTCCGGCGGTCATGGCGGCTTCTTTACCGAAGTTACGAGACAAGTTGATAATTATGGCACGCTTATCTGATTTCCTAATTTCCAACAGCTTATTATATGTGTTGTCTTTGCTGCCGTCATTTACATAAATTATTTCAGTTTCATGATCATTAAGCTTATCCAGTACGGCGCACACAGAAGAGTGACATAGATCAATCATTTCCTCTTCATTGTAACAAGGGATGATGATTGATATTTTTTCTTTTTTCTTTGTGCTCATGAATTAGTCTTTCTTACGCTGATACAAATCAAAGCTTAGGTATTTGTCTTCTTCGTTTTTTATTGCCGTAACAATTTGTGATTTATCAAATTTAACAGTTTCTACAAAATCATAGTCTTCCATTTTCAGTTTAAAATCGGGATTTGCAAGCAAGAAATCTATGTATTTTCTAGATGGCCCATCTTTTTCAGGATCATAGTATTGTGGAATGCTAATTACTGAAGGTTTGTATTTTTCAATATCTTTGGCAAACATGGAGATGTAACTTTGCATTTTTTCTTTTGTTTCCTTGACCTCATTAGTTGATAGGCGCTGTGTTTCCAGTTTCTGGGATAGGCCGGATATGGGCCATACCTGCCCGAAACGTGAGCCATATTTCAGGTCAGTGTGATAGGGTAATGCCAAGTTTAGTGGAAAAAATTCATAAGAGGCGTAAATGTTATTCCAAGCATATTCTTGCAGCTTTTGGTGATAGGGTATGTTTGCAAATTCTTCTGGTGTAAGTAACGTCTTATCCTTTCCAATATTAATTTTATAGAGTAAGCCGATGCTTATTAAAAAAATAACAGCTAAAGATATAGAGGGTAATCTTATATAATGCTGAACCACATAAAAGAGTGAAAATAGGAAAATACTTATTGTTGTACCTAAAAACGGGATGGCTTGATATTCAAAGCCTTTGCCTTGTATGGCAAATGATATAAATAAGATGAATGAAAATATGGAAAAGCTAACTACAAGCCTACGCATTATTAAAATATTATCCTTGTTATCAGGAACATAGTATATCGCTATTAGTGATAGGATGGGTAATGCAAGAAAGATCGCTTTATCCATAACATTGAAGCGCTCTTCGCTTATGTAGATATTCTGTAAATCCGGTAAAATTTTGTATATGAAGTTTGGGAAGCATATGAACAAATATGTAGCAAAGGCCAAAATGCATAATTCTATTATTATAAAATCTGTAGCAAGTAAGGTTCTTCTTACCGATGTTTTTGTAATAAGACGGTAAATTAAAAAAAGTACTGGCAGTATTGCGTAATGAGGCTTTAAGCACAGTGCAAATGCCATTAATATTGCGGTAAGTATTGTGTCACGTTTTTTAATTTCTATAGCAGAGGCCAGACCAATTTGGTAAATGCAATATGGCACGACGAAAATAAAAATCAGATGATCTTTGAGGCCGAAAGCTATGTTTGAAGCCCATGTTTGAGCAAGTATCAGAAAACTTAGGAAGGCCAGGGTTTCTATATGGCCTAATTTAAGTTGTTTTAGAAGATTTAAAGCAAGAAGATTAGCTATAGCCATGTAGAAAAAAAACGTTATTAAAACAGAGGTTTTTGCGTTTATAAGGTCTAGAGCATGTAAACTATAGCCTGGAAGGTAAATCAAAAAGCTTAAAGGCGGGTTTGTTTCGTAAAAATCTGTGGCGTAAAGGCCGCCAGATATAAATCTTTCTAGGCATTGTATGAGCCATCCGGTATCTGTATCCATATGAATGTTCAGGTACAACGAAGACCAGAATACAGTAGAGGCAAAAACTAATATGAAAGCACTTACATTGAAAATATGATTTTTGGTTTGTGCTTGGGTTTGCTTATGCAAAGATGGCTCCCTGTTTTTTATAGAATAATGAATTTGAATTTATGAAACAAATAATAAAAAATCACTACAAAAGTTTTAGCCGCTTCACAGTTGTGGGGGCTATGAACACAGTAATCGATTTTGGTGTCTTTGCAATTTTGTTTTATTGGTTTGAGTTAAGTCCAGTTGTTAGTCATATTTGTGCTTTTTTTGTAGCTCTGATTAATAGCTTTATTTTTAATGCTATATGGACTTTTAAAAATTTAAAACGTGACCAGTTAATTAGGCAAATGTCTCGTTTTTATATGGTGGGTATCATTGGCCTCCTTTTAAGTACGCCTGTTGTAAAATATCTTTCTTTGTTTTTTCATCCTCTAATTGCCAAGATAGCTGCCATGGCTGTGTCATTTATATGGAATTATATCGGGTCTTGGATTTTTGTTTTCAAAGATAAACCAGAAAAGAATGCTTTAGAGTGAATCTTTTCTGGTATAGACATCATATTCGAATATATGTGGACTTGGTTGGTAATCAGTATCTTTAAAATAAAGGGATTGGTCCATTTTAAAAGATCCAGTTTTCGAGTAATGAGCAGAAAAATATTCTTTGAATTTTATTGATTCGGAAAAAAAGTCCACATAATTGAAATATTCATCTCCGGCTATGCTGATATTATTTACAAGCAATATTATTGAAGGCTCGTAGTTTTTTAGATCATCCAGAGCGTATTGTGTGTATCGTTTTTTTAGGTTTTGAGTTTCCTCTAATGATAGTTGAGAATTAAGGTTGTTTTTGTGTGCGTAATCGGCATTAACTATACTAGGTAAGAACCAATAGACGGGAAAGCGTGATCCATGATGTAGGCCCATGTAAAAAGCTGTAGGATGAAAAACGGAAAGACTGCTGTGAAACATAAAAAAAGTACAAGGGTTAGGGCAATTTTCTGATAAGTAAACACCAAAGGGCATCGATTTTATATTTTGAACTTTCGGATAATCACTTACTTTTGGAAGAGAAAAGTATAAAAGCAAGCACATGAGCAATAGAGGGGTGTAGCTATACGTTAGCTTGCAGGGTATGAATTTTGCTCTAATTGTAAATGATAATGATAGTCCGCATAATAAAAATGTTATTCCCGGTAGAAGATGATAATAATAGCCTTTCATTTGTATCAGGGCAGGTATAAAGCATATAAGTGAAGCAATATATAAACCTATCACAAAAAATCTCTTGTCTTTGCTAAGGTCTTCTAAAAGAGATTCTGTAACGATTAAAACAATGCAACCCATTATGTATGGGCTAAGTCTTAGGGCGAGCCAATAATCATCTGTGATGGTTATATATAGCCTTATTACATCTGGGAAAATAACAACTAAATAGTTATAAAAAAATGTATATAATATAACTAGATATATCGAAGTTATAATACTGAGTATAAGAAAATCTTTGTCAAAAACAATACTTAGTCGTCTTTGTGTGATTAGTCTGTGACCAAATACTAAGGTTGGCAGTATTCCGAAATGTGGCTTTATAAGCAATGCTATGGAGCCGAAAATCAGCACTGTATATAGAACATAACTGGGAAGAATTATTTTTTTAGTAATACAATACTGAGCAAGAAAAAAGGGAATGATTGCAATTGTCATTATATTTTCTCGTTCGGCAAAATAAATGTTAGGAATACAGAATAAGCCCACAAAATAAGCAAAAATAATTGCATTTTTTTGAACCGTATCCAGGATTTCTATTTGGTCAAGGATTTTGAGTAGTAACCATGCAAAAACAAGACTAAAAGTAATTATTAGAAAAAAAATTGATTGATGGCCGGTAAGGCCGGTGACTTCAGAAAAAAACACGAATGGTGTATAAAGTAATATACTTAATGGGGGGTTGGTCTCGTAGATATTCTGGAGTAAATTTTTACCGTCTAAAAGACGTCTAGCTGCTTCCATAAGCCAGGCTATGTTTTCACCTAAAATCAAGGAATACAGAATATTAATGCAGGGTATCAAAGACAAAAGGGCAATTATTATTATTAATGCCCTTGATTGTAGTCGATCTCTGATATAGCAGGCATGCTTATGCTGCATCATCTTCCTCATCATCAGAGCTAGATGAGGAATCGTTTTCTCTAGCATCTTTTAAAGTCTTCTTCTTTGTCGACTTTTTCTTTTTCTTTTTTGATGTAACAAATTCAGGCTTTTTATTGTCTTTAACCGTATCGGCATCAACAATAACTTCTGTAACTTTGTCTTCGTCAGGGATTTCAAACATTGTATCAAGGAGCAAGCCTTCGATAATGGAGCGCAGACCACGAGCCCCTGTTTTACGTTCGACAGCCTTCTTTGCTATTTCCAGCAAAGCCTCATCTGTGAATGTAAGCTCAGTGTCTTCCATGTCGAAGAGCTTTTGGTATTGTTTAATTAGGGCATTTTTGGGCTCGGTAAGAATTTGGACCAATGCACCTTCGTCAAGGTTTTCCAATGTTGCAATAACAGGTAGGCGGCCAATAAATTCAGGAATGAGTCCGTACTTATGCAAATCTTCTGGTTCGAGGTCTTTGAAAATTTCACCAGCAGTGCGCTCATCAGGTGAGCGAACATCTGCGCCAAAACCTATCGTGGTTCCTTTGCCACGCTCTGCAATAACTTTTTCAAGCCCGGCAAAAGCACCGCCACAAATGAATAGAATGTTGGAGGTGTCAACTTGCAGGAATTCTTGTTGTGGGTGCTTGCGTCCGCCTTGTGGAGGGACGGCGGCAACAGTTCCTTCCATTAACTTCAAGAGGGCTTGCTGCACACCTTCGCCGGAAACATCGCGTGTGATGGATGGATTATCCGATTTGCGGGAGATTTTATCAATCTCGTCGATATAGACTATCCCTTTTTGCGCGCGTTCTACGTTGTAGTCAGAAGCTTGCAGGAGCTTTAGAACAATATTTTCAACATCTTCACCAACATAGCCAGCTTCGGTTAATGTCGTAGCATCGGCCATAGTGAAAGGTACATCCAGAATGCGAGCCAGTGTTTGCGCCAACAGAGTTTTACCGCAACCTGTGGGGCCAACAAGCAAAATGTTGGATTTTGAAATTTCGACTTCGGAAGATTCATCGCTGTGCTCTAAACGTTTGTAGTGGTTGTGAACAGCCACAGAGAGAACACGTTTTGCGCTTTCCTGACCAATCACGTAATCATCCAAGACTTTTTTAATCTCGCTTGGTGTCGGAACGCCTTCGCCTGAGCGCACAAGCTGCGTTTTATCCTCTTCGCGGATAATATCCATGCAGAGTTCTACGCATTCATTACAAATGAACACATTAGGTCCGGCAATGAGTTTGCGCACTTCATGCTGACTTTTGCCGCAGAATGAACAATAAAGTGTGTTTTTAGATTCGCTTGAACCGGATGATTTACTCATGACTGGACTTTCTTAATTATATGAATCACCTTTTCTAATCTGCCAAGCGCAACACGCTGACGCAAGCCCTTATCTTAAGTATTTTTTGTTTTTACATGAATTTCTGAGTGTTACTTTTCAGGTAGAGGGCTTGCAGGCAGCATGAGATTTGAATATACACTGAGGAAAAGTATAAGGGCACAATATTTATGAGTGATGAAACCATACAGGAGCTATCTGAAAACTTTGCACTTTTTGATGATTGGGAAGAGCGTTACCGATATCTGATTGATCTTGGGCGTAACTTGCCACATATGAGCGAAGATCAAATGCAGGATGTGAATATTGTGCGCGGATGTACGTCACGTGTGTGGATGGTATTGGGGGTTGATGATAATGGGTGTGTCCAGATATTGGCAGATAGTGATGCACATATTGTAAGGGGGTTGATTGCGGTATTATTAGCCGCCTATCAGAATAAAAAACCGGAGGAAATTACGGTGCTGGATATTAAGTCATATTTTCGGAAAATAGGCCTTGATCAACATTTAAGCCCAAATCGTAGAAACGGCTTTTTTGCTATGGTTGAGCGTATTCACTCTTTTGCGTCTTCTGCTTCAGGCGTTTCTTCCTGATCTGTTTCTGTCGACGATTTATCAACGAAGCTAATGCTGCGTAAAACTTGCGCAAAAAGTTGGTCAGCTTCATCCATTTGCGGGCCTGATAATTCGGCCTCGACAGACATCATGGAGTTTTTGGCTGACCAGAGCTGCGCCAGTAAGATGCTGTCATCCATGCCGGCCTGACCACGACCTACTAAGCTGGCATGACGATAGTTTTCTTCTTCCCGGACATCGATTTCAAAGGCTTCCATGACACTATCTTGGGACATTTTACGGACAGTCATGCGCATTTCATCAGGGTTAAGGTGGTTATAAAGCTTTTCGTTTGATGGATTGCAGATCACATCAAAACGCACAGTGGCAGCCAAATCAAAAACCTTGGTATAGGATATTTTATCGTAGCAGGTTGTGCTATCTGTACCCTCGCAGATTCTTTTTATTTCAGGTTTTTCAGGAAAAGAAATCGAGAACTGACAATAGGGTTTGTTGTATTCGGCGGTTTGGTCATTTTGTAACGGATTTTCATCTTGCGCGTAAACGGCATTTGATAGCATTACTAAGGCGCTTAGAGTTAAGAAAAACGTCGATATGATGTGCTTCATAAATTATTTATCCCAGCTTTCCGGCGTTGTTTTACTTTGAGTGCCATCCAGCATATTTTTAACTTCATGATCAGAATTTCCACTAAATGGTGGAAACCATACATAAGGTATTCCTTTTTTCTCTGCATATGCAAGTTGTCTTTTTATTTTTGACGGGCTGTGGAAGGTTTCAACCTTGTAGCCTTTTCCTCTTAGGTCCTGAGCCGCTTGCATCATGGTGCTGCGCGCTTCTTCCTCTGGCAGGCAAATCAGAATATCTGCTGGAGAAATGCCAAGCTTTGGAAGTTTATCCTGCGCGCGGATGCGATCAAATAAGCGTGAGAAGCCGATTGATATTCCAACGCCGGGGAGTTGCTTGTTAATGTAATTGCTCGCAAGATCATCATAGCGGCCGCCAGAGCAGATTGAGCCATAGCTTGGGTCGTCAACAAAAACAGTTTCGTAGACCGTGCCGGTATAGTAATCCAGACCGCGAACAATTGAGAGGTCGACGACAACAGAGCCTTCGGGTAGGTGAGAGAGTTGGTCCATAACAAAAGAAAGTTCAGTTATGCCCTCACTCATCGTATCGCTTAGACTTTTAACGTTAGCGATATTTTTAGTATTCAAGAATTCTATAATTGTATTTGAAATTTTCTTCCCTTGTTCTTTTCCAAGCTCCAAGCGCAAAGAAAGCTCAATTATAGAGTTACGTACATATTCCTCTCCCTGCTTTTCATACTTGTCAACGGACCTTAAAACTTCTGAAACATATTCAGCTTGTTTAATATTTAGCCCTTCAAGTAAACCAATCAAAATCTTCCGATTGGAAATTCGTATTTGAATCTTCTCATTTTCCATGCCGGGGAGGGAGCTTAGAATCTCCCAGATAATGGCTGGCATTTCGGCATCAAAGTGCAAGGGCAGGGTGTCGACATTAATGACATCGATATCGCACTGGTAAAACTCACGGAATCGGCCTGCTTGTGGACGTTCACCGCGCCAGACGCGTTGCATCTGGTAACGCTTGAACGGGAATGTCAAATCATTGAAATGTTGCGCCGTGTAACGGGCGAGGGGCACTGTCTGGTCGAAGTGCAGTGCTAGACGGGCTTCTTTGTCACCGTCTTCCTTGTGTAGGCGTTCCAGCACGTAGGCTTCCTTATCAACATCTGCGCCTCCATCACCGCCCTTGGCATTGATCGCATCAAGCTCTTCAACGCTTGGTGTTTCAATCGGGCAAAAGCCATAACTTTCAAAAGTTTTTCTGATATGATCAAACCACAGTAGTTCGGCGCGGCGTACTTCAGGGAGCCACTCGGGGAAACCGCTTATGGTCTTGGGTTTGTAGATTTTCTTTTTGTCTTTCTTGCTCATCCGCCAATAGTTAGGGGATAATAAAACGAAATACAAGAGCGGAAATTGCTTTCCAAGGCTTGTGGGCTTTATTATAGTTTTACTATCTTGCAAAGGCTTTCTTTAGATTTTCTGATCTATAATAGAAAGAATCATACGTTTAAATAAGCGAAGAATTTATGAGATTAGCGGTGTTAAGACCTGTTTTAGCTGTTCAGGCCTTGTTTAGTTTGGCTTTGTTTTGTGTGTTTTCTACGCCTGTTTATGGTGCTGAAAGTACTGGTCGCTTGCCTGTTGCTTTATCTGATCATGAGGCTATTGGTTTATTTTATGCCGAACGTGATGGTGATCCTGTCTGGATTGAAAATAGGCGATTGAATTCCAAGGCTCGTGATTTGGTTGTTGTTCTGCGTCAGTCATGGATGAATGGCCTTAATCCTAAAAACTACCACATGGATGCCATTGAGGATTTAATGGGTTCAGAAGAATTGAATGCCAAGGTTGAAGATCGTGATGATGCTATCACCTTGGAGATGGTGCTGACAGATGCTTATATCCGTTATCGGCGAGACCTTAGCGGTATGCGAATAAACCCTGCTGATATGGGATTAAGGCGTGGTGATTGGCAGCAACAAATATCTGTTGATAAGGCTTTGCTTGATTTGAAGGAACATGAGGATAATATCTCAGATTTTTTACTGGAATCTGAGCCGCAGGGCCGCACCTATCAAACTTTGAAAACTGAATTGGTGCGCTTGATTGAAAAATCTGCGCAAGAAGATCATACGACTTTATTCTTTGATACGCTTCTTAGTCCGGGGCAAGGGCATAAAAATGTTCCCTTGTTAAGGGCGCGATTTGGTTTGCCTAATGTTTCTGATGACATGAAATATACGTACGATTCTAATCTGGTAGATGCTGTTAAGGATTTTCAGAAAGCTAATGGACTAAAGCCTGATGGTTTGATTGGCGAGCAAACGCAGAATGCGCTGAATAAGACGCAGCGTGATAAAATCCATCAAATTATTGTAAATCTTGAGCGTCTGCGCTGGATACCGGAAGAAAAACCGAGCAAGTTTATTGTGGTGAATCTGCCGTCTGCTATGTTATGGGCGATTGAGGAGGGTAAAGTTGCTCATGAAATGCCGGTGATTATCGGGCGCAAGAAAAGGGCGACTGAGACGTTTGTGAGTGAAATTCACGGCGTTCGTTTTAATCCGACATGGACTGTGCCCAAAACAATCAAGAAAGAGGACATCATTCCACAATTAATAGAGAATGCTTCTTTTTTAACCGATAAGGGGATGGAGATTTATCAGGATTATGAGGATGGTGAGAGCATCACTATTGACCCGGCTAGCGTTGATTGGGCCAGTTTGAGTGAGGATGATCTGCAAGTTTATCGCATGGTGCAAACATCAGGCGATCATAATCCTCTTGGGCGTATTAGGGTTTTGATGCCTAACGAATATAATATTTATCTTCACGATACGAACCATCATGGATTGTTTTCACGTTCAAATAGGGCGCAATCATCAGGTTGTGTGCGCATGAAATATCCTGAAAAGATTGCTGACTTTATTTTAAAGCAACGTAGTGATTGGAGTGAAGACGTCATGATTAATATCTTGAAATCCGGTGAAATGAAGGATTTATATGTTCGAAAGACTATGCCTGTTTATATGCTTTACAACACAGTCTGGCTTGGGGATAAGAATCAGGTTATCTTTGGCGGTGATGTTTATGGTCATGACAAGAAACTCTGGCAAGTGATAGAAAAACTTGACGGATTTGCAAATATAGATCATAATGAAGTTATAGCTGGAACAAGTGTGGATAAATTCTGACCTTACGAAGCTATTCTGCTTTCAACTTAAATAATTAATCCTTTACTCTCTATAGATTTTACTATAGATATTCTTACTTCGTTTTGAGTGTTTTGCGTATATTCGTGAAATTTATGAACTGCTGAAAATTAGAGGTTCTAATGTTGCATAAATTAATTTCTGAGCGTTTCTTTTCAAAATCAGATACAGATGATGCCTTGCTACAGCAACGCCGTGATTTTTTGAAATACGGTGCGGTTGGTATTGTTTCGATGTCTGTTCCTTTATTATCTGCCTCACCTGCAGAGGCTGCAAGGAGTAAAGGTGCTTGGAAGGTTGCTTTTAGAAATGAACACACAGGCGAAAGCTTCTCAGGGGTTTATAGAGTGGGCGACAAATATTTACCTGATGCTTTTGAACGTATTAATTATGTGTTGCGTGACTTTAGGACAGATGAGGTCTTTCCTATGGACCCGCATATTTTGGATATTATAACAATCCTTCATAAGAAAATGCGTGCCAAAGAGCCATTCCATATTTTGTCTGGCTATCGTAGTCCAAAAACCAATGCAATGCTCAAGCGCAATACAAGTGGTGTGGCCTCAAATTCCTTCCACATGTATGGGCAGGCACTGGATATACGCTTGCCAGGAAAAAGTACAAGATCACTTCGTAATACGGCTCAAAACTTGAAGGCGGGTGGCGTTGGTTATTACCCTCGCAGTAACTTTGTTCACGTTGATACCGGCAAGCCGCGTAGCTGGACCTCTTAAAATAAATTTTCCAAATGATTATTCTTGGCCTTGGTGCAAATCTGGATTTTAATGGGCATGCGCCGGAAGAGACGTTACGTTTATGTCTTAAGGCATTTAAAGAGAATTCTATATATCCAACAAAAATATCATCTATCTGGAAATCTGCGCCAGTGCCCGTGTCAGATCAGCCTTGGTATAGAAATGCTATTTGTGTTGTTGATACTGATTATTCAGCAACAGAGTTAATGCAAAAATTACATAATATTGAAGAGGGTTTTGGTCGCATCAGATCTGAAAAGAATGCTGCAAGAACACTAGACCTTGATATCATTGCTTATAATGATGAGGTACATGATATGCCGATTTTGCCTCATCCAAGATTTCATGAGCGTGCTTTTGTTCTATATCCCTTGCAGGAAATTGTGCCAGATTGGTGCCATCCTGTGACAAAGCTTAGCGTTTCGGATATGATTGCACAACTTCCACCACAAGATATAGAATGTAGTGACAAGTTATGCGCCTAAAAGATTTACTTACTGATACGCTGATTATTATGGGTATTTTGAATATCACACCAGATAGTTTTTCAGATGGTGGTGAGTATAACTCTGTAGATAGAGCTGTGCAGCGTGCTGGAGAGTTTATTAAGCAAGGTGCATTAATTCTTGATATTGGTGGGGAGTCGACACGTCCTTATGCTGATATCGTTTTACCGGAAGACGAAATAAGCCGCGTTGTCCCAGTGATTGAAGGTATTATTAAGCGTTATCCGTATGCTGTGATCTCTATTGATACAAGGAATGCTGTCACGATGAAGGCTGCTTTGGAAGTGGGTGCCCGTATCATCAATGACGTCAGTGCCCTTCAGCATGATCCGCAAAGTATTAAGGTCGCTGCTGAATATAATGATGCACCTGTTTGCCTGATGCATATGAAAGGTACGCCGCAAGATATGCAAGATAAGCCTGAATACGTTAATATCATCGAAGAGATTATGGATTTCTTTAGAGAGAGAATTGAATTTTGTGCGGATCATAGAATCAGAAAAGAGCGTCTTATCCTTGATCCTGGTATAGGGTTTGGAAAAACGCTGCAACATAATTTGCAGATTATAAAACACTTTGACCAATTTAAAGAGTTGGGTTGTCCGTTACTATTCGGGGCTTCACGCAAAAGTTTTATTGCAAAGCTATGTGATGAAGCGCAGACCAATGAACGTCTTGGTGGGTCGCTTGCTGCTGCAATTTATGCTGCGGGACAAGGGGCTGACATATTGCGGGTACATGATGTGCAAGAGACGGCTCAGGCTCTCAAGATATTTTCTTCAATCCAGTCTTCTGAGGCGTGATAAATATCGGTTTCAGTTTTAAACTCTTCCGGTGCATGATTGTAACGGTAGACTTTCCATGGAAAACGCTCATGCTGGTGATGTGGGTCAAACTCATGCAAATGACAGTTTGGAAATTTTCCGGGTACATTTAAGCCATATATTTTACCAAGGCCTCTGAACACACCACCATGAGAGACAATCATTACCGGATCATCATGGGCATCCAGAATTTCATGTTTGGCTTTGCGAATGCGTGCGCAAAATTCATCAGAGGTTTCACCATTTGGTGGATCATCCCAGCCAGTCAGTAAAGATTGGCATTTTTCGTAAGGCACACCCTCCCAATCTCCGGCGTGAAATTCAGCCAATAATTCATTTTCGTGTATTGGCAAGTTAAGTGCCTCGTTAATGATGTGAGCCGTATCTCGTGCACGCGAGAGGTGGCTGTGAAAGATTGCAGATGGTTTAACTTCTAGGTTGGCAACGATCTTTTGAATTGCCTTGGCTTGATTACGACCATTTTCCGTCAGTGGTGAATCTAGAGAGCCTGCCATAACGCGTTTTACGTTGGCTTCAGTCTCGCCGTGGCGGATCATGTAGAATTTCTTAGCTGGAATCATAATAATCCTCTTATGCCACAATCAGAACACTATTGAAATCTTTTAGCGTGGCAATGATACTTTTTGCAGCCAAAACCGAGCTTTTCGGGTTTTTAGGGTCGGGCATATTTTCGATTTTGGCGCTCATGGTTGAGTATTCACCTTTGACTGTGATTTCATGCGTATTACCTTTGGCTGCGGGATCGGCCCATATTTCGACACGTGTTTCTTGCGGCCCAATCCCAGCTAGGCTTAGTGTGGCGGCGACATTGATATTGGCTGGAAAACCCTTGGAAGCTTCTAATGCATCACCTTCAAAGATACGGGTTTTTTTATCAATAGAGTCTACATCAATATTATTATCGATGACATGTGGCGCGCCGCTAAAGCCTTTGGGGTGCTTGGTCGTGGCAATTTTACTGGATTTGATGCCAAGCTCTTTCATGGCCTTTACACCGTCTAATCCTGTTAAAGCGCCGGAAGGGATATATACTGTGGATGTGCTGTTCTTTTGCCAATCCAGAATCTCAGGATAAACGAGCAGGGCTGCGCTGCTGATGAAGAGAATATCTTTATTGGCTTTAAAGGTGATTTTAGCAAGCTCTGGCACGATTGCAGCCGGTAGGCATTCCACCACAAGATCAACGCGGGCTGCTAACTCCTTGAAGCTGAGGTTAGGGATATCTAAATCAATGATCGGGTTTGGGTCGCAGATGCAATCAAGTTCAAAGCCATTTATTTCATTATTAAAGAGCGATTTGGCAACGACGCTGCCGATTGCACCAATACCTGCTATGCCGATTTTACGGGTCATGCTTCACCACCAGATTTTTAAGCCGTTTCTCCAATTTGCACTGGTTTTTGCCAGAACAAAGCGCATAATAAGCTCTTATGGAACATTGGCAAGATCAATCTGTTATTTTGGCTGTGCGTGCTCATGGTGAGAACGGGGCTATTGTCTCGCTGCTGACACATGATCATGGTCGGCAAGCAGGCTATATGAATGGTGCGAACTCCAAAAAGACCAGAGGAACGCTTGAAGTTGGTAATATCGTTGATGCGCAGTGGCGGTCCCGCACTTCCGAGAATCTAGGCACGTTAAATTTGGAATTATCAAGATCAACAGCTGGTAGGATTATGCAAGATGCTGTAAAGCTGGCGGCATTGCAATCGGCTTGTGCGCTTTGCGATCAGGCTCTGCCCGAGCGTGAAGGGCATCCGGGCCTATTTAATGGTCTTTGTGCTTTGTTGGAAATTCTGGAAAGTGATGTTTGGGCGCCTGCTTATATCATGTGGGAGGTTGCCTTGTTGAAAGAATTGGGCTTTGCGTTAGAGTTAAGTAAATGTGCCGGTGGTGGAAATAATAATACCTTGGCTTATGTCAGTCCCAAAACGGGTAGGGCGGTGAGCTATGAAGCGGGTGAGCCTTATAAGGATAAATTACTGCCCTTGCCCGGATTTTTGTGCTCTAATGGTGGGCCAGCAGATGATCAAGATATACTCACAGGATTGCAATTAACCGGATTTTTCCTTGAACACTGGGTTTTTGCGCATCATAATCGGGGAATCCCTGAAGCAAGACGAAGGTTGGCCTTGCGTTTTGCTGAATATTTTGACAAAAAACAAAACGATAACCTCAGAGATACTGATAGCTTAGGAAGCGAATTACATGCCGCAGGATAATACACTCGCCAATGAAATCATCGATGAACCGCTTAGCGATATTTTATCTGAGCGGTATTTATCCTATGCGCTTTCAACGATTATGAGCCGAAGCTTGCCGGATGTGCGTGATGGTATGAAGCCTGTGCACAGACGTCTTCTCTATGCGATGCACTTGCTTAAGCTTAACCCCAAAAGTGCACCCAAGAAATCAGCAAAAGTAGTTGGAGATGTTATCGGGGGATTTCATCCGCATGGTGATACAGCTGTTTATGACGCTATGGTGCGTTTGGCACAGGATTTTGCATTAAGATATCCGCTCGTGGATGGGCAAGGGAATTTCGGAAATATTGACGGTGATAATGCTGCAGCTTATCGATATACAGAGGCACGTCTAACTGCTGTAGCTTTGATGATGCTGGAAGGCATTGAGCAAAATGCTGTTGATTTTCGACCAACTTATGATGGCTCTAGTAGTGAACCTGTTGTTTTGCCGGGAGGTTTTCCGAATTTATTAGCCAATGGCTCTAGCGGTATTGCCGTAGGTATGGCAACGAATATCCCACCGCATAATGTGGCCGAGCTTTGTGAAGCTATGGAGCTTATGCTGGAGAAAGACCCGACGATTGCCGAGATTGTTGATATTGTGCAGGGGCCGGATATGCCCACAGGCGGTATCTTGGTCGAGAAGAAAGAAGATATTATCGCGGCTTATGAAACGGGTCGTAGGGCTTTCCGTATTCGTGCGAAATGGGAAAAGGAAGATCTTAAGCAAGGGCTTTATCAGATAGTGGTGACTGAAATTCCTTATCAGGTGCAAAAATCCAAGCTGATTGAAAAGATTGCTGATCTTATTCAGGCTAAGAAGCTGCCTTTGCTTGATGATGTGCGCGATGAGAGCGCTGATGATATTCGTCTAGTACTTGTGCCGAAAAACCGGAATGTTCAGCCTGAAATCCTGATGGAGGCTTTGTTCAAGTCCTGCGATCTTGAGACGCGTTTCAATATGAATATGAACGTGCTAGAAAATGGTCTTGTGCCCAAGGTTATGACTATCAAGGAAGCCTTGCAGAACTGGATGAACCACCAGCAGGAAGTTTTAGTACGTCGTTCACAATTCCGTCTTGATCAGGTTCTTAAAAAATTGGAAGAGCTGGAAGGCTATTTGATTGCCTTCCTGAATATTGATGAAGTTATTCGTATTATCCGCTTTGAGGATGAGCCGAAGCAAAAGCTAATTGATACTTTTGAGTTAACGGAGGTTCAAGCTGAAGCAATTCTGAACTTACGTTTGAGAAAACTTGCCAAGCTTGAGGAAATGGAAATTCGTAAAGACCATGAAGAGCTTTCCAAAGAACGAGATGAGCTTAAAAAACTGATTAATTCCGAAGCACGTCAATGGACAAAGATCAAAAAGCAAATCCAGAATTTAAGAAAAGAATTCGGGCAAGATACGGAGCTTGGGGCGCGCCGTACACAAATAGGTTCTGCTTTGGAGCCTATTGAGGTGGATCTGGATCAGATGATGATCGAGAAAGAGCCTGTGACGGTTGTGTGCTCGTCAAAGGGTTGGATCAAGGCGATGAAGGGGCATGGTCATAATCCGGCTGATATCAAATATAAGGATGGCGATAGAGGCGCTTACTTTATCGAGGTTCAAACCACGGATAAGATTATTATTCTGGCTACGAATGGGCGTTTTTATACGCTGGGCTGTGATAAGTTGCCGTCGGGTAGGGGCTTTGGTGAGCCATTGCGTCTGATGGTCGATATCCCGAATGATTCCGGTATTGCTGATATGCAGATTTATAGACCAGAGCAGAAAATTCTTGTGTATTCTACGGATGGGCGTGGCTTTGTTGTGAACTCCGCCGATGTGCTGGCGCAGACTAAAACGGGTAAGCAGATTTTAAATGTGAGTGGTAAATCCGAGGCAGCAGGGTGTTATTATCTGGATGAGGCGGATGATCATGTGGCTGTGATTGGTAAGAACCGCAAGATGCTAGTTTTCCCGCTGGTTGAGCTGCCGGAGATGAGCAAGGGCAAGGGGGTTATCTTGCAGAAATATAAAGATAGCAGTCTCTCTGACCTCAAAACCTTTAATCTTGAGAAAGGGTTAGAATATAAATACGGCGCAGGAACAACCACGGTTGAAGATATTGCTCCGTGGATCGGTAAACGCGCGAGTGCAGGCCGTCTGCCGCCTAATGGTTTCCCGAAGAGTAATCGGTTCGGGTATAAGTTTTAGAAAACCTGTACGTCATTCCCTGAATTTTCGAATAGAAAATTCTAACGGAATCTAGGGATAGGTCGCCTTAGAATGTCTATGACATATAGGTGATGACGATTTGGCGCAGATTACATTCTCTTAAATAATAAATATACCATTTTTTTAGCGCCTTTTGCACCTTTGACTTCATATCGTGTGGGAATCCAGTTTGCTGGCGGGGTTTGCCAGTCGGCGGCGCAACTGGCTTGCCATTCAAAAGCACCGTGATTGATGGTTTCAGTGATCATCCAATTGGCGAGGTCTTCGACATCTGTGGTCAGGATTAAGTCGCCGCCTTTTTTTAGAATGCTGGCAAAAATATCGAGGTTTTCCTGTCGCACAAGCCTACGTTTATGATGGCGAGTTTTATGCCATGGATCGGGGTTGAGGATGTAGATACCATCTAGTGACACTGGCTTGAAGGAGCGTGCCAGTAACATGCCATCATCCATAAGAAGACGTAAGTTATTCGTTGGAAAATTTTCTTCCTGAATATCCTTCAGGAAGGATGTCATGCCGTTCACAAATGGCTCTGCCCCGATAAAGGCTTTATCGGGATTTTGTAGCATAAGGCCGCGCACATGCTCTCCATAGCCAAAGCCGATTTCCAGCCAGTATTCATCATAAGGTTTATCAAAAAGATGCGTAGGATCTTGGTCGGCTTTTAATGTAAGATAATCTTTACTCACGCCAATTTCAGGCAAAAGCTCATCGAGTGCCTTTTGACGTTCTTTGCCCAGAGCGCGTCCTTGTCTGCGACCAAAAAGAGACCGTTCATGATAAACGGCCTCCTTATTATTCTTATTTGTCATTGTTACTGAATAGACTTCTTAGCCAATGATGCGTTGTAGATCATCAACAAGGTCAGTTTTCTCCCAAGAGAAGTGACCTTCTGCTGTTGGTGTTCTACCGAAGTGACCATAAGCAGATGATGGCTCGTAGATTGGCTTGTTAAGCTGTAGGTGCTCACGGATGCCGCGAGGTCTAAGGTCAACAAGTTGCTGTAGTGCTTCTACGATTTTACCTTCTGGCGCTGTACCTGTGCCATGTGTGTTCAGGTAAACAGAAATCGGCTTGGAAACACCAATCGCGTAAGCAAGCTGAATTGTACAGCCATCAGCGTAACCTGCGGCAACAATGTTTTTCGCAAGGTAACGTGCAATATAAGCCGCTGAACGGTCAACTTTTGTCGGATCTTTACCTGAGAATGCACCGCCACCATGTGGGGCTGCGCCGCCATATGTGTCCACGATGATCTTACGGCCAGTCAGACCAGCATCACCAACCGGACCACCGATAACAAAGCGCCCTGTGGGGTTGATGTATAGTTCTTCTTCGGGAGGCATCCAGCCATCTGGAAGTGACTCTTTAATAATTGGAATAACAATATTTTTAACATCATCATGAGAAAGCTCTTCAGCGTGCTGTGTTGAAACAACAACTGAACGTACACCTACTGGCTTGTCATTTTTATATTCCATTGTGACCTGAGATTTTGAATCAGGCTCAATCCCTTTGATTTTGCCAGCATGACGGGCTTCGGCAAGCTTGCGCAAAATCAAGTGCGAATAATAGAGAGGGGCAGGCATAAGAGCTTCTGTTTCTTTACACGCATAGCCAAACATGATCCCTTGGTCGCCAGCACCTTCGTCTTTGTCAACGCCAGTACCTTCATCAACGCCTTGCGCGATATCAACTGATTGCTTGTGCAGTTTTACATCAATATCAGCTGTCTTCCAGTTAAAGCCTTCTTGCTCATAGCCAACTTTTTTGATGGCCTGACGTGCAGCTTCTTCGATTTTATCCTTTGTGACGCTTTCGGGGCCGCGTGTTTCACCGCCAATAACAACACAGTCGGTTGTTACGAATGTTTCACATGCGACACGTGAATACGGGTCAGCTTCAAGGTAAAGGTCAAGAATTGTATCTGAAATACGGTCACAGATTTTATCCGGGTGACCTTCTGATACGGATTCACTTGTAAAAATATAGTCTGTTAGTGCTTTTTGTTGCATAGCTTGTCCTGAATACGGCATTGGTTAACTTTCTTGATAAAAATTAATCTTCGTTAATATTCGCACACAGTAATCCATAGATGTGTTGGATTTCAAGTGCAAAACAAAAAAGTTTTACTGCGATGCTTCTACGAGGACTTTTATCTTTTTGAATAAATCTTTGCGTAATTTCTTATCTTCGATGGAATAATAAACGCGCAATAGATCAAGAGTTTCCTTTTGATTAAAAAGATCTGTCTCTGCGAGTTTTGTATTATCTGAACTCTTGAAACCTTCTTGTTCACTATCAGAAAGGCCATAAAGCACTTTTCTGGACGTTTTTTTATCACCAACCAGATCTTCATAAAAGTAACCAACAGGAACTTGTAGAATTTCACTGAATTTAAATAATCTTCCTGCACTAATGCGGTTCGTACCATGCTCATATTTCTGTATTTGCTGAAAAGTAATCCCTGCAGCTTCCGCGAGTTTTTCTTGACTTAACCCTAAAAGGGAACGTCGGATTTTTAGACGTTTTCCTACATGCTTATCAACAACATCGGGAACGCCTTTTGTTTTTTGTTTTTTAGCTATCATTTGTATTAACCTGAACTCCAATTTTAGTACTTCATGCTAAGCCTTTCACATTACATATGTATAAGGCTTTGCTTATAAATATTATGATAGTTATAATATGACTACCAGAGTATGCAAATGATCTTAAGGTTATATTCATAAAAAGTCACGCAATCATCGTTTGAAAAGAAAATATTTATTTACATTTGCATGACTTTTTTTTCGTTTGTCTTGCTATTTATTAGTGACAGGGATGGCATTACTTACTGTGGTTCTTTCAAATAAGTTAGTTTGCTTTACGGTTCTTCCTAGATTGTCAAAAAGGCCTGATACCCCTGTATTTGCGACCCTTAATAGCGGAACATTATTTTCTATTGCTCTGAATTTTGTTTGCACGAGATGCTGGTATGGGCCGGCACTTTTTCCATACCAGCCATCATTTGTTACATTAACAATCAGTTTTTTATCCTTGTGACGAAGCGAAGAAAATGCTTTTGAAAAAATTGCTTCATAGCAAATTACGGGTATGTATGAAAAACCTGTTTCTGTCTCTTTTATTTCTGGTCCAATGCCAGATTGGAATCCGTTAAAACCTACTATGGGCGCTATATTAACAATCTCGTTAAAGGGTATGTACTCGCCAAATGGCACGAGATGGTGTTTATCGTAGATATTTACAATGCCAGCATTTTTATCAAAAGCAACAATGGAGTTGAAATATTGATCTTTGTCGGGGTTGTACCTCAAGACACCAGCAATCAGGGTAACATTGCCTTCATAAGTGGTTAAGACTTCTGCCAGCATTGCCTTGGCTTGCGGGTCTTGTGTTACAAATGGTGGAAAGGCTGTTTCGGGAAGAAAAATATAGACATCGTCCTTACCATTTTCTTTTTTTAGAGCCTCATGGATTAGAGCCAAATTATTCTCGTAATGCTGGACAATCTTTTCTTTTTGCCATTTTTCGCTTTGCTTTATGTTTGGCTGCACCAGAACAAGCTTTATGTGTTCATTATATTGTGTTGGGTTTTTATTCAGTCTTTGCGTGCCGAAATAATAATTGCCAACAAAGCTTAGCAAGCACAAAGCAGTTAGTGTTATTTTGATTGTTTTGCTTTGTGAGGTGCTTATCAAATATCCTAATGTTGCGCACCAGAATATGGTTAGAATATTGAGTAAATAAACATCCGCTAATGAAATAATTTGTATAACCTCAAGGTTTTCACCCCATGTATAGGCGAATAAATTCCATGGGAAACCCGTTAGGATATTTCCTCTGAGCCATTCGGAGATGCTAAGGAAGAAAACAAACCCAAAGAAGCCTGTTACCTTTTTTAAGTCGCAAAAACGTTTGATGCATAAAGCGCCAAATGCGGGAAAAAACGACAATAATGCAGGCAGGCCTGCAACAGCAAGAGGCCATGCCCAAGCATAAGCATTGCCCTCAACCAGCAAAGCGTTTGCAATCCAGGAGAGGCCAAAACCAAAATATCCCAATCCAAAGCAATATCCCGTTAAGGCTGCTGTAAGACGAGTTGAGCTTAAATCCAGAAGAATATATAAGCCGCTTAGCCCCAGAAAAATCAGCGGTACAATGTAATAGGGGGCCATGGCAAAAGAAGTTGCCGCGCCTAATATAAAAGCCATCAAGGCAAAACGGTATTTTTTATCTTTTAGAAAAGTTTCAAGATAAGTTTTCATGAAAAACTCTTACCCTCGGGACAAGGGGGATGCAAGAGCTATTCACTTGGTGGTAATATTTTCAAGCGGCCAACGCGTCGTGGATCAGCTTCAAGGATTTCGAATTCAAAGCCTGAATCGTGTTTAATGATTTCACCTCTGACGGGCACACGGCCAGCAACAGAAAAGACAAGACCACCAAGTGTATCATTATCATCTCGTTCTTCATCACTTAGGACTTCACCGAAGGCCGATTCAAAATCACCAAGATTAACGCGGCTATCGGCCACTATGGAGCCATCAGCGGCTTTGGCCATTTTCGGGTGATCTTCAGGGTCGTGTTCATCATCAATACTGCCGACAATGGCTTCGATAACGTCACCAATGGTAACAAGGCCATCAACGCCACCATATTCATCAATGACGAGCACCATATGCTTTTTGGTCATGCGCATTTGCATCAAAAGGTCCAGTACCGGCATGGCGGGCGAGACCACAGGAATTTCCCTGACAAGTTCCAGAGCATTAATGGTTTTACCTTGGGCAAGTGTAGCCATGATGTCTTTGATATGGATGGCGCCAATAACATTATCCAGTGTTTCACTGTAAATCGGGATGCGGCTATATTGCTTTTCCGAGAGTAAATTCAAGATATCGCTATGTGATGTT